>DHOF01000085.1:0-203 GCA_002411615.1 Ruminococcaceae bacterium UBA5397 | reverse complement strand
GAACGCTTTAAGGTGGTGAGACATTTTTGAAAAAAAGTTGTCCGATTTGTTTTCATCACTGTGCCTTAGAAAACGGAGAAATTGGATTTTGCCGCGCGCGAAAAAATCAGGATGGGGTTATTATTCCGATTAACTATGGGAAAATCACCTCTATTTCTTTGGACCCGATTGAGAAGAAGCCCTTGAGACAATTCTATCCGGGA
>DHOF01000008.1:3083-8239 GCA_002411615.1 Ruminococcaceae bacterium UBA5397 | reverse complement strand
CGCTGCCAATCACAGGAAGAGCCTAATTTACGAAGCTGTTCGACAATTCTTCCGCCAAACTTTTCCTTCCAAGCCCATGCACGCTCTAAGAACGCTTCCCGTCCAATTCCTTCTTTTGTAATTCCCTCTTTGCGCATTGCTTCCACAATTTTTGCTTCAGTTGCAATAGATGCATGGTCTGTTCCGGGAAGCCACAATGCGCAGCGTCCCTGCATCCGACGCCAGCGAATCAAAATATCTTGAAGCGTCTCATCCATAGCATGCCCCATGTGAAGCTGCCCCGTAATATTTGGTGGCGGAATCACAATCGTATACGGCTCTTTCTTTGGATCAGGTTCCGCATGAAAATAATTTCCCTTCTCCCAGAAGTCGTAGATTCGATCTTCCACTTCTCCGGGATCATAAGATTTTGCGATCTCTCTGCTCATCGGTTATTCCTCCAACCACTTTTTATAAATTAACCTTTAAAAATAAAAAGCCCCGGATACAGAAAAACTGTATCCGGGGCGAATCTGTAACAAAAGATCCGCGGTACCACCCGCATTCGGCTTTTAAAGCCCTCTCTTTCTTAACGCGAAAGTCTTATTCGGTCTCGCTTAATGTCGATTCAGCGGGACAACTCCGGGGTGACTGATTCGCAAAAGCACACTATCGGCTCGCATCATCCGCCGACTTTCTGAAAATAGAAATCTTTTGCCTTTTTCCCCATCTTTGTCTTTGTATATCATTCATATTATTCTCAATAATAATAAATATTATACTCGAAAAACAGATCTGTGTCAAGATTCGATTACTTCGTACAAATTCTCTCAAATCATGTTATAATATAGAAAAATAGAAAAGGAGGCCACACGATGGAGGAAGATTTCTGGATCATTCAGGGACAATATCTACTGCGTTTAATTTTGGCAGCTTTATGCGGCTGCATAATTGGTTACGATCAATCTTCCAATCATACGAAAACAGTCGGGATGCGCACTCACGCCGTTGTGGCAATGGCTTCTGCGCTGATGACTCTGACTTCTAAATATGGATTTTTCGACCTGATCGGTGAAAAAGGAGTTTCTCTTGATCCATCCAGAATTACAGCGGGTGTTGTCACTGCAATTGGATTTCTAGGCGCCGGTGTCATTTTTGTGCGAAAAGAAAATGTTACCGGCGTTACAACTGCTGCCGGGTTATGGGCAACCGTCGGTGTCGGCTGCGCACTTGGTGCCGGCATGTACCTTTTAGGCATTGCCGCTTCTATTTTAATTGTGGCTGTTCAGCTATTTTTACTCCACTGTAAAAAAGTTTCTCAAGAACCGATTTTTGAAAAACTGGTTCTTGAAGTCTCAATCGATGAAGATATTCATACTTTATTTTCGGAAATTTTCGAAAGGCATCACATCGAAATCACCAGTCTTCAGACAAAACGGCTCTCTGCGCAAAAACTGGAAATTACGCTTCTCGTTCGTTATCCGGCCGCTTATAACGCTGAAGACGTTGTTAAGTTGTTAAAGGATATTCCGGCCATTAAAAGTATTGAATATTAATAAATCAGTAAATCTATCATGCAGTTTAAATAAAGGGAGCTCTCATTCTATTGAGAGCTCCCTTGCTATCAGGCAAATCAATGCAAAATTTCAAAAAAGTTATACCGGAAGCGGTGCAGGTTGCAAAATCTGTTCTTGACAATCCACTGCAGCAGCAATGCAGACAGATTCCAAGGCATGACGCTCATCCGGCACAACAAGCACATAATCATTTCCAGAAACACCATAAGCCGATGAATGTGTCATAATCAATGATGCACGGGAATCCACAAAATCGAAACTGCGGTCAATGAGATTCCCACGAAATCTCCAATCTCTGCCCCGGATACGAACCGGATGCTGTCTGGAAACCGGGTTTAAAACGACCTGCATTCCAGTCTGCCCTTCTATTGAAATCCCACAATGATAAAGTTCTCTCATCCCCAAAATACGAAGTCTGGCAACTGGTATCTCGTTTGACGTCGTTATAATCAATCTGAGTCCCAGCTGCTGCCCATTGGTTTTAATCAAAAAAGCTGGTTTCCCACTTTCCTCATAAACGCAATACGCCATGTTATCTCCGCTGTCACGTCTAAAGTAGAATTTCAATTTTCCGCCTCCTTTTTATGAAATTAATGATCAACTTTATTGTACCATGAATTTTATAAAATAAAAAGAGAAAGAGACAGAACGAACTATTTTTCGTCCTGTCTCTTTGTTTTATTTGTAATAAATTTATTTTGCTTCAGTTCCCGTCACAGCGAGTTCCGGCAACTTTGCTAAAGGCTTTCCGGTATGAACTGAAAATGCCACATTGGTAGCATGATCTGCAATTCTCTCCAAATTAATCAGCAAATCATTATAAACCGAACCAGACTGCGGAGAGCATTCTCCGCTCTTAAGACGTTCAATATGGTTCACTTTA
Organism: Ruminococcaceae bacterium UBA5397; assembly: GCA_002411615.1. Classification (GTDB taxonomy): domain Bacteria; phylum Bacillota; class Clostridia; order Oscillospirales; family Acutalibacteraceae; genus Caproicibacterium. The sequence goes on along the minus strand of DHOF01000008.1, from coordinate 5,800 downwards.
AGATATTCTGTTAACTCGTCCACTTGTTCTTCTGTTTTGTTAACTACAAATCCAAGATCCTGTTTAGAACCGCCGTCTGCAAAAAGCTCTATAGAAGAATCAAATACTGTTAACACTTTTTCCTGCAGTTGTTTGAGTTCCGCTATTGCCGCATCACTCATAGTTGCTTTTCCATCTGCTACAATTTGAGCTTCTTCCGAGATATTTTCGCTGTAATCGCCAATTCTTTCGATGTCATTTACCACATGATACATCGCGCCAATCGTTTCACGATCCTGATCTTCCAGCTCCAATCCGTTGATTTTTACCAGATAAGCAGTAATTTCTTTATTCAAAAAATTAAGAATTGATTCGTTTTCTTCCAGTTCCGGTATACGATCCGCATCGCGTTTATAAATCATATCCATACTCAAAAGGAAGTTTGAGCGTGCAATCTGTGACATACGGATGACTTCTTTGATCACTTGGCTAACTGCCACTGGAGGGGTATTTAAAATACGCTCATCCAGATACTGCAGCCGTCTTGCTTCCAGCTTTTGATCTACTCCAGGTACCAAACGGCAAGCAAGATCTACAAGGCGATTGGAAAGTGGGAGCAAAACTGCCGTTGTCGTCACATTAAAGCAAATATGCACTAACGAAATCTGCATCATTGGATTGTCCGGCACAAGCCCCTCAATTACCGACACAAAAGGAGTAAAGTAAGAAATTAGGGTAAAAGAAACGGCACCAATTACATTAAAAAGTAAATGTACAATTGCTGTACGCCGTGCAGTCTTTGTCGTACCAATAGACGCCAGCAAAGCCGTTGCACAGGTACCAATATTCTGACCAAAAATCACATACACCGCAGAACCCAATCCAATAGCGCCAGAAGACGCCAATGCCTGCAAAACGCCAATGGAAGCAGAGGAGCTTTGAATAATTGCCGTAATACCCAAGCCAACCAAAAGGCCCAAAATTGGGTTTCTCAAGCTGGTAAGAAGATTGCAGAAGCCTTGATCCTGAGCGAGAGGGGCCATGGCTGTACTCATAGTTGTCATGCCGAAAAACAAAATGCCGAATCCCAAAATGATTTGCGCAATATGCTTGCGATTGTGCTTCTTGATAAACAGAACGCCAATTACGCCCAAAAAGATTGCAATTGGTGCCAAGTCATTCAGACGAATTGCAATCAAAAGTCCCGTGACCGTTGTACCGATATTAGCACCCATAATGACGCCGGCTGCCTGAGAAAGCGACATCACGCCAGCATTGACAAAACCGACCACCATTACGGTAGTTGCCGAGGAACTCTGAATAACAGCCGTAACCGCTAATCCTACCAATGCACCAACATAGCGATTTGTAGTCAGGCGCTCGATCATGTTTTTGAGTTTTGACCCGGCGGCAAGTTCCAGTCCTTCACCCATCAGATTCATACCATAAAGGAAGAGTCCAAGTCCGCACAGGAGCATCATGACATTTTGTAATCCCATTCTGTTCCATCCAATCATTTTTATTTAGCCACTATAAATATTTTATTTTTAACCTTTATATAAACTTTTTATAACAAAACCCTTGTAAAATGATAGTACAAACTTAGAGAATTAATATTCTTAATTGGAATTATAAAACAGAAACCGATAAAATATTTCTTGCAAATATTTAAGATAATAGTATTATATTTACTAACATTAAATTAGTAATACAACATCTACCACGCCCGTGTCAGATCCTGCACAACCGCACTCGCCAAGACCAGTCCTGCTGTAGAGGGAACAAATGGCATACTGCCGGGTGTCTGCCGCTTTCCAGGGGCTGCTGGTTCTTTGTTTTGCAAAGGAGTCCTTGGCGGTTCTGTGCTATAGACAACTTTTAAAGAAGCAATTCCTCTCTGCCTTAACTCTCGGCGCATCACTCTGGCAAGTGGGCATACTTTTGTTTCGTAGATATCTCCCACCCGAAATGCAGTAGGATCCACTTTATTCCCTGCACCCATAGAACTAATAATTGGTGTTCCTGCTTTTTTCGCATTTTCCACCAACAGCAGCTTACTGGATACCGTATCAATACAGTCAATGACATAATCATAGGAATCCAGTGGAAACTCTTCCGCATTCTCCGCCTGATAAAATTTAGGAATCGGAAAGACAGAAGCTTCCGGGTTGATGGAAAGAAGACGTTTCGTCATCATTTCAGCTTTCGGCTGATTCAGCGTTTGATAAGTTGCCACAATCTGGCGGTTCAGATTCGAAACGCTGACAGTATCGGGGTCCACCAAAGTCAATGAACCAACTCCGCTGCGACAAAGGGCTTCCGCTGCATAACCTCCCACTCCGCCGACCCCAAAAATAATCACGGAAGATTGGTGGAGTTTTTCAATTGCTGGTTGACCAATCAGTAATTCCGTCCTTGAAAATTGTTCTTCGTTCATACCTGTCACATCCCGTTTTCAAATATCCTTTTTAACTGTTCCCAATCTTAAAATTGCCTGTCATGTCCAAAAGAAAATTTTTCAAGGGCATCTTTATCTTTCACAAACATTATTTTTCAATGTCTACATGCGGATGCGTCTGCTGTAATTCCGGAAGCTCAGGTGCCTCAACCTTTTGTACTTTCTTCATGACAAGCTGCATATTATCTTTAATTTCTTCCAACATTGTCTTATCAATATTATGTGTCAAAAACAGGTCTTCCATATCCTCTAAAAACTGATGTTCTTTCTCGAAAATTTC
>DHOF01000008.1:0-2780 GCA_002411615.1 Ruminococcaceae bacterium UBA5397 | reverse complement strand
TCACCCGCTGCAAAAAATATTTATCCTCACGCGTAATATTGAAGACATACGTTACCACCACGCCATCTCCCAAATTGAAATCCACAATATGCATAAAACTAGGAAATTCCCGAATTTGGGTCGCGCCCATCAGCCGCAGCGTTAAGTCGATAACATCTCCATTGATCGAATTGCAGTTCATAATTCGTAATCACTCTTTTCCTTTATGGCTCACTTTTTAAGCAAACCGCAGCAGCAGCCAGACTGTGCTGACTGCAATCGACATCAGCATAATCGGGAAGCCTATTTTTGTAAAGCTCTTAAAAGTAATCGGATAACCATTTTTCGTACTAATACTGGAAAGCACCACGTTGGCAGAAGCGCCAATCAATGTACCATTTCCGCCGAGGCATGCTCCCAGAGAAAGCGCCCACCATAATGGTGTAATATTCATGCCGCTTTGTCCCATCGTTAGGATAAGCGGGATCATTGTTGCAACAAACGGAATATTATCCAAGAATGCTGAAATAAGCGCAGAAGCCCAAAGAATGATCAGCAAGCTCATCGCCATATTCCCTTGCGTTGCATTGATCATCATCTGAGCCAACATATTGATAACGCCGACTTCCTGTAAACCGCCAACCACTACAAACAGCCCAATAAAAAACAGAATGGTTGACCATTCTACACTCAGAATAATATCTTCTGCATCCTGTTTTCCAATCAGTAAAATTATAACAGCACCGGCTAGTGCAACGACCCCGGATTCAATGCCCGTTTGACTATGTAAAATAAATCCGAGAACGATCAACGCCATCACAATAAGGCTTTTAATCATCAACGTCTTATCGTGAATAGCCACATTTTCGTCCAAGCTCATCACTTTATCCATCGCTTCCTGATCAACCTGCATCTCTTTTACATAGAGAAACCGAAAACATAGCAGCGTTAATGCAAGAATAACAACAACCGGAAACCCCGTATTTAACAAAAAATCTGAAAATCCAAGTCCAGCCGCACTGCCGATCATAATATTCGGTGGATCGCCGATGAGGGTGGCAGTACCGCCCATATTAGAAGCCAAAATTTCCGAAATCATATATGGAATCGGATTAATTCCCAAAATTCCGGTAATCGCCAAAGTCATTGGCCCAACCAAAAGGACCGTTGTCACGTTGTCCAGAAATGCAGAAAGGATTGCCGTTATCAAAACAAACGATACCATAATTCTCCATGGCTTTCCTTTTGCAAGCTTTGCTGATTTAATTGCCACATACTCAAAAATACCGGATTTTTTAACCACAGCCACAAAAATCATCATTCCGACCAATACGCCAAGCGTATTTACATCTACATGAGAAACGCAGTCGCTTAAATCCAAAATATGAAACAAAATCATCAGGACCGCACCAGCCATTGCCGCTACAGCACGATGAACTTTTTCTGTCATGACAGCAACCATTGTCACCAGAAAAATTACAATCGCTATAATCTGTTGACTTGTCATATAAACACCTCTTCTTCTCTTTTTTAGATATTGCTTCTCTTTTCCATTAGCCGTTTCATTTTAACACTTTCTTGTAAAAAGTCAATAAAATTTTCTGCTGATTTTGCCAAATCTCACAAAATTGAAGCTGCTTTTAACAAGCAATCAAAATACTCTAAAATCACTTTAAAAAGGTATAAAAATCTAGTCAATTAAAGGTTCCAAATTTCTTTCGCATACTGTGAAACAGTACGGTCGCTGGAAAACACCCCCGCATGAGCAATGTTTAAAAGGCATTTTCTGGTGAATTTCATCCGGTCTCTCAGATAATCCTGATTTGCACGCAGACGGGTCTCACAATAAGGCAAAAAGTCCAGCAGCAGATAATAATAATCTGCTCGATGCCATGAAGCACCATCGAGAATTGAGTCATACAATTCCTTAAAAATTCCGCTGCCGCCATCTGTTACCGTGCCATCTACTAAAGAATCCATCGCTCTACGGATACGCGGTTCCCGCTTATAAAGAGTACGGGGATGATACTTGTTCCCGAGCGCCTCCAATTCTTCTACCCGGGCACCAAAAATGTAATTGTTTTCTTCTCCCGCCTGCTCTACAATTTCAATATTAGCGCCATCATAAGTACCCAGTGTTACCGCACCGTTCATCATGAATTTCATATTGCTGGTTCCACTCGCTTCAGTACCGGCCGTAGAAATCTGCTCACTGAAATCCGCTGCGGGAATCAGCTTTTCGGCATAGGAAACGCCATAATTGCTCACAAAAATGACCTGCATCTTCCGATTAACTGCATCATCATAGTTAATCAGGTTTGCTATTTCATTAATATATTTGATAATTCCCTTTGCACGGTCATATCCCGGTGCCGCCTTGCCGCCAAAAATAAAAGTGGTCGGGTAAAAGTCTTTCACTCTGCCCTCTTTTAATCCGTAATAAAGATCCAGAATTGAAAAGGCATTAAGCAGCTGCCGCTTGTATTCATGAAGGCGTTTCACCTGAACATCAAAAACATTTTCGGTATTGAGTCCAAAATTATCTTTTCGATAAACATAATCCGCTAACTGGTTTTTCTTTTCTTTTTTTATCTGCATCAACTGATTTAAAGCGTTGGGGTCGTCTGCATAGGGAACCAATTTTTCGAGCTCAGAAAGATTTGTAATCCACCCGCTGCCAATACGATCCGTGATAAATTTAGAAAGTTCCCGATTGCACAATGCTATCCAGCGGCGCTGGGTCACCCCATTTGTCATGTTGTGGAAGCGTTCCGGATAAAGATCATACCATTCTTTGAGCG
>DHOF01000057.1:4975-9430 GCA_002411615.1 Ruminococcaceae bacterium UBA5397 | reverse complement strand
CCATCTACGCGAAGGATCGTATAACAATACTTTTCATCTCTGACTTCATCACCGATCATTGGTAAAAAGTCCGCAGATGCAATCAGGCGATAGCATCTGCCCTCCTGCACATTCTGATCCAGTGCCCGAAAAAGCCCGCGATAAGAATTTTCCTTCCAAAAAAACTCATTTCCATATCGCTGCAGAAGACTTTTTACCAATTCTGAACGACTCATAATATCCTCCCGAAATAAAAATGGTCTTGAAGGAAAGGAGATGCCGCGCGTTTTGCTTGTTCCCATAAAGCTTTTTCCGTTGCGCCGCAACCGGATTGCATCCGGACTTCTCCTGCGGAGAAGCTGCCGCCGCCATTTAAAAGCGATGCCTGCCAATTTGCTAAGGCGGCAGCAGCGGCGCAGAGCAGCGTCTCTCCCCCTGGGATATCTTTTCGCCGTGCTTCTTCAATCTGAGCAATCGCATCTCTCACCAAGGTAAAATAAGGCTGTGCTTCCTCCTCGTTCAATCCCCGATAAAAAGCGAACCGCTCCATCACTGCCATCTCATCCATCTGTTAAGCCTGATAGGTCAGCATTTTAACGGCGCCGCCGAAAATTTTTGTAAAGCCTGCAATCATGCTGATGGAAGCGCGTTCCAGCTGACGGTCAATCAGCTTATCGTAATCGGTGACAATATCACCAGCCTGAACCATTTCCAGCGCACAGGTACTATCAAGACCAACCACTGTTTTCGCAGGCACATCCGGTACATGCAAAAGATTTGCGCCGACCGGTGTTCCCAATTTTCCGGTTCCCTGAAAGTTAAGTCCCGCTTTTGCGTCTTTTAGTTCGGAAATATTGAGAAGGTCCTGAACTGCTTCGGTTCCTGCCAACATCGTGTTCATTTGATAAGGGGAAAGAGAAGCCCAAAGAGAAACGAGATCTTTATAAGCAACTCCGCTGGTACCAGAAGCCGTAATGGAAGCAGCATTGTCTTTTCCATCGTCTCCATGGAGCAAAACATCTACCGCATCACCGAGCTGTGCGCGGGCAATATAGGCGCCGATTTGACGCAGTGTAACCGTAAAAAGGTCCAACCGCTGGAATCTTAAAGCTTCATAGCTTGCCACCAACATGCGGCCACGTTTCTGAAGTTTCACCAAATGATCCTGTACATGCACAACAGTCTCCGGAATTTTTGCACCTTCCGCTACCGGTTTAAGCGACTTCTCCTCATTTGTGGGTGTACTGGTAATGGTACGATAGTCAAGGCCTTCCACCTGTGTAGTGGTTGCCACAATCGAAGGAAGTAAGTTTTCCTGCTCTATTCCCTGACGAACCGCGCGGCAGACATATTCCGGGAAAAGGGCGGCGCTGTCGCCTGACTGGAAAAATTTTTCCACTCGATCGCTGGTTCTTCCGCTTACTCGAATGTCAAAACGTTTCAGCTGTCTCTGATAAGCGTCCAAATTTTCGAGGGACGTCCCTTTATAGTTTTCGGAATGGTCCAAGGATTCCAGCACATCTGTAAAAGATTTTCCAGTGCCATACATTCCTTTTTCCAATCGTAGATTTTCATAAAAAGCCATAATAAAATCTCCTCTCTTAATTAAAGCATCATGCCGATTGTTTTAGCGTTGGGGTCTACGTCGACCACTAAATAGCTTCGCCCGCCTGTAGAAACGACCGAAACGCTTTGCGCTCCAGAAGCTGCTAAGGTCTGATAGCCAACCTTTGGTGCTGTCCCCGTATAAGGGATCTCCCGATAGCCGTTGAGCTGAACTGCTGCAAATCCATTTCTTGTGGAATTTGCAACGCCGCAAAAGACATCTCCGCTCGCACAGGGAGAAACTGTTCCGTTGTCACTCATCTTTACCAGGCTGCCATAAGCTGTGGTATCACCGCATGCAAAAGTCGCCATATTTTCTCCAAAACCATTCATAGAAATTTTCATTTTTTCTCTCTCCTTTTCGGTGCAAAATTAAATACAATAGGGTTCATTGTCGTTTTTCTGTGCTGTTTTCTCTTTGCGCATTAGCTGAGGCGTCAGCGGTAGTTTCTCCTGCAGGTTTTTTTGCAGAGAATTTTCTACCTGCTCCAATTCCTCCGGAGAAAGTGCCAGAGCCATTCGTCGTACTGTATCGCCCTCAATTTCCGGATGAAGCAAAGAAATTGCTTTTACTGTTTCTTTCATCAGCTTTTCTCGATACCGTTTTCCCCATGCTGCATCGTCTTCCATCCCCGAATTTTTAAATCCTTTTGTTACTCCCGCTTCTCTCTGTGCGGGAACCGCTACAAAGCTCCATTCATAGGCGTCCTGCGGATTAGAAAGCACTGCACAGCAGACTTTGCCGTTATAAAGTTCTCCTTTTTGATGACCGCAGGATTTTTCCCGGAAGTCTGTTCCGCAGATTGAACAGGTCATGCTTCCAACGGAACAGCCAACGCTGACTTCCTTTTTCATTCCGCTGTCAATTTCCAACATCAAATCGCGATTTTTATCGCATCGCGGCAGATAGGCCATCGCGACCAATCTGCAGTATGGCTCTCCTGCCATTGTTTTTCGGCTCTGATCTGTTTCCAATGCCGTATCATAAATACGGGCAACCTGAGTAGATGCGTCCATACTATGATTAAAAATTCCGGTTTTCCCTAAAAACAGCTTTCCGAGATCAGAGAGAGCTTTTGTGGTAAAGCGCTCATAATCCCTGTCAATTTCGTTATCACACAGTGCCACCCGAAAGGTATAAACTTCCTCTGCAGAAAATGGCCTTCGAGTGTATTGATTAATTTTATTCAGCGCGTCTGTGTCCGGCAGATCACCGCTCTTTAAAACGGTTCCGTTACGCATTTGCATTCTCCTTTTTCAGTTTTCGAATTTGTTCCTCCAAAAGCTTTGTCTGCGCGCGCACATGCGCCGCATTTGTAAGCTCTGTTGTATCCTGAAGCGAGATATCGTCCCAGTCGATCGAGACTGTCCCAAAACTGCCGGAAAGTCTCAGCCAAAGTGTGCTGATTTTTCGAATGATCGGTTCCAGAAGTCTTCGGTAGGATTCCAGTTCACTGGTAAGAAGATCGGCCTGCTGGCTGCTCATTCGTTCTGTACTGGACCAAGAAAGGCCCAGTAAAAATGGAGGGATTCCCAGCTTTGCAACGATCTGTTCCAGCATTTGCCGCACCGGAATTTCGCTGTCAAGAATCTGATTATCTGCACCGATCGCCTGAATATGGACATTTCCAACCGCTACAAAATCACTCGGGTCTCTAGAAGTCATCGCCCGTTTCCATTGAGTCGCCATCTGTTCAGCACGTTCTTTTGCAAATGGTTCCCCGCCCTGTTCCGGCTCACAGGTTACAGCAAAGCGGACATTTCCCACGCGTTCCCAGTTGACCCCCAACGTATGAAAAATTTCCAATAAAATTCCCGTTACAAACGGCAGGCTTCTCAAAAGGCTTACCCCTTTTGCCGAACCTGGGGGCGGATTTAGTGCTGTTACCATCACCAGTTCCGGATAGGGCACCGGTTCGCTGCCGGAAAGAGTCCGTCTTCTCACTTCGAGGGAAAGCGGCGTTTTGGCAATCAGTTCCACATCCCGCAAAGATGCGTTGTAAAGAGCCGCAATCTGTCCATTCTGCAAAACGATCTCTCCCACCGCATTGCCGTAAGTAAGCAGTTGGTCAAGATACTCCAACAAAAAGCGATCCAAACCGCAGTTTGTGGCATTCACCTGTATCGTCTGCAAAAAGTTCTGCAAAGGTGCTTCTTTGTCAACGTCACTGCAATGTACTTGGAACGAGCCAATCAACCGCAGGATCTTATCAATCGCAGCATCAATAATAGGAACCATTTGGCGTAGTTGGTCATAAAGCTGCAGCTCGCCGGAGTTCTGCGGAATATAATCCTGTAAAGATTGAAAAGGATAAAGACTATTTCTTGTTTGAACTGCAACTGCTGAAGGTTCCTGTTTCTTTTTGAATAATGATTTCATGAATCCTCCTTTCCGCGAGGCAGAGCCAACGCCCATGCGTTTTCCTCTCTGCCCAATAGAGTCATAACAAAATACCGGATATCGTCCATCGCATGATCCTCCTCTTTGACCGGTGCTTCGCGGCTTTCCTGCCAGCGATATCGAGAAAATTCCCGAATGGTATTGCCGCAGGTGCTGCAAATTCGAATTTTTCCCTCTTTCAAAGCAAGGTTTGTTTTTCGAATTCCTTCGAGCACATCATTTTTAGCAGGAATCACACGAAATTTTCCATGGCGGCGAATCACTTCTATAAAACTTGCGGCACTAGGGTCCACCGTAATCCAATGAATCTTTTTTCCTTCACAAAGCGTTTCAAGTGCTTTATAATGTTCCTCATCAGTGCGAGAATCACTTTGGCGTCCGTCATAGTAGTATTCGTCTACCCGGTACCAAACATTTTTCTTTCTTCCCCAAAGGCCAAAAGAACTTGGATTTTTGGTTCCGTAATCGCA
>DHOF01000057.1:1211-4706 GCA_002411615.1 Ruminococcaceae bacterium UBA5397 | reverse complement strand
CGCTCATAAAAAGCACCCTCATAGAGCCGCTCATAGCGCAAACGCACCTTCTTTGAGAGTCCTGGATTATCCTCCATTGTAAAATGCAAATAAAAAGAATTCCTTTCTTTGCATTTTTTGATCCATTTTTGGTAAAACCAATGAGTGGGATCTTCTGGATTACAGTTAAACCAAAAGCGAGAATTATCCACGCTGCAGCGCGCCAGTGCTTGTTCCACAAAAGAACGCGGCATTAGGGCCACTTCATCGAAAAAGACTCCGCAGAGAGTTAGCCCCTGAATCAGCATAGCGCTGCTTTCATCTTTGCCTCCAAAGAGAAAAAAATGGTTTTCCTTATCTCCTTTTTTTACGAGAAACCTATTCTCGCTCCGATGAAGTGAAACCGAAAATCCGGCGTTGCTGAGTATCGGCAGAAGATTTCCCATTAGATTTCGCCAAAGAGAGCGAATGGTTTTTCCGCAGAACGCAAAACTTCCATGGTTAAAAGTGCTCATCGCCCAAAAGATGAACCCCAATCCCATTGATAGTGTCTTGCCGCTACGTACCGCACCGTCGCAGATAATCGCATCAAACTTTTCGGTTTTACTCTCTCTGCACCACCATGTCATCGCCGTCAGTTGCTTTTTGCTAAATCGCAGAATCATGATCGTGATTAAGCGCCTTAGCACAAGCTGATAAAGCTTCCTGCAGTGGTTCTCCATCCGAATGGTTTTGATAAGCTTCGAGACATTCCATTGCACGCAGTCGGTCGTAGAATTTGATTTCCAAGATGCCGTCTTTTCCTCTGTGAATCTCCTGTACACAATAGAGATCCAACTTATCAAAATTCGGCAGTGATTCCTCTTCTCGTAAAAAGAGCAGCCGTACCGCACTTCCGATTCCGCCGAAGGCCAGCTTCCGGTAGCCGTCTTCCACGGTCTTTGGATATTTCATTTCATTCCTCCTTTCATTCCACCGGAAAACAAATAAAAAAATTCGCCTTAATCAGCGAATTCTTTAAAAATATTAATATTCTTTTATCAAAATGTCTCATCTGGTTTTAAAAACGAATTGATTTTGTTTTCAAAGCGTGATACAATCATTTTAATAAAATGTAAAAAAGAGGAGGTTTGCTTCTGTGCCCAATTACGTAATTGTCACTGATTCTTCCTGTGATCTTAACCAAGAGATAGCCGAACAGTTAGAGTTAAAGGTTTTGCCGCTTTCGTTCCACCTTGATGGAAAAGAGCATAAAAACGAGTTAAACTGGCCAGAAATTACACCAGAAAATTTCTATAAAAAGCTACGTGAAGGTTTGTCCTGTACGACCAGCGCCGTCAATATGGAATCCTTTAAAAATTTGATGGAAACCTATTTAAAAAATGGGCAGGATGTTTTATGTCCCTGTTTTTCTTCGGGACTCAGCGGTACCTACCAAGCGGCCAAAATAGCTGGAGAAGAGCTGACTGCCCTCTATCCGGAGCGAAAAATCTATGTAATTGATACTCTCTGTGCATCACTTGGGCAAGGACTTTTAATTTGGTATGCTGCTAACCAGCGTTTAAATGGGAAATCAATTGACGAAGTACGAGATTGGATTGAAAAAAACAAACTTCATCTTTGCCATTGGTTCACGGTTGACGATTTAAATTTTCTGAAGCGTGGCGGAAGGGTAAACAGTGCGGCAGCACTTTTTGGTACTGTTCTTAGCATTAAGCCGGTCATGCATGTAGATAATAATGGCCGCTTAATTCCGATTAGTAAGGTACGCGGCCGCAAAGCTTCTCTGGATTCTTTAGTTGATCATATGGCTGAAACCGCAACCGACCCTAAAAATCAAACGGTTTTTATCAGCCATGGAGATTGCAAAGAAGATGCAGAATATGTAGCAAATCAGATAAAAGGACGATTGGGAACAAAAACTGTTTTTATCAATTTTATAGGCCCCGTGATTGGTGCCCATTCCGGACCTGGAACGATCGCTTTGTTTTTTCTTGGAACTGAACGTTAAATTAAAAATAATAAAAAGGCCTGCCCCGAAAAAAGCATTCAGCGGCAGGCCTTTTTTCTATACACAGAACAATTACAGGGAACTTTGTTGTGGGTCAAGGAAAAGCTGTTTGCGTGCAATATCAATAAATGATGCCATTGCTTTTGTCATATAGGCGCCTTTCCGATAAGCCAAAAACACCGGACGTTTGGAACGTGGATCTCCAATACGATAAAAAACCAGATGGGAATTTCCCGGCTGCATTTTTACTAACAAATCAGTAGCAAACGTAACTCCTAATCCCTGACTGCAAAAATTATACGCAGTCATCATCTGACTGAGGCGCATAGAAGAACGGGGCACAAAACCCGCTTCCCCACAGATTTCCACTGCTCTTGCATAGAGATCGTGTCCTGGTTTCATCAAAACAAAAAGTTCTTCCGAAAAACACTTTAGAGGAACTGCCGGCATTTTTGAGAGTTGATATCGATTCTCGTAAATATCCTTCGCTGACATCTGGTATTTGCGCAATTTTTGATTGATGGGGTTTTCTTGGGGCACACAGAGCAAAACGGTTTCTTCAATAAAAGGGACCATCTCATAAGCAGATTCTTTTACGGTACCGCCATCCATAATCAGATCGATTGGGTGTTCTTTAATCCTTTCGTAAAGAGATACGGAATCCCCTTCCACTACCTGTACCTGAATTCCAGGGAACCGACGTTTAAACTCCTTAATAATCGGCGGCAAAAGGTAAGAGGAATAAAAATGAGTTCCGCCGATTGTAATCGTTCCGGTTTTCATATCAGAAAGATCGTTTAAATAACGAATCAAATCTTTTTCATCGGTTAAAATTTTTTCCGCTGTATTAATATAAGCTCGTCCGGCTTCCGTCAATTCAATGGGAGTCACATTCCGATCAAAAATTTTCTGTCCAATCTGAGTTTCTACCCGTTTGACATAGGTACTCAGAGCAGGTTGAGAAATATATAAATTTTTTGCAGCCTTGGAAAAACTCCGCTCACGGTAGACTTCATAAACATAAGCCATTTCCTGCAGCATAAAATCGCCCCATAACATTTTATTATAATTGATATACAAATATATGTATTTGATTATATCAACATCTCATTGTATAATCAAGGTGCAGTTAAGGAATGACTTCTTACGAATAGATTTTTTCCACTTCTTAACTTGTTTTACATTGATTATAAGGACTCGCTTCCAATATCTTTTTATCAGCTAAAAAGGCATCCTATCCTTTTGGATAGAATGCCTTTTTAGTTTTTAATTATCGCTTTTATCTTCTAAAAGAGTAACCTGCACATCAAGATTTTCCCCTTGATTTACTGAAAAGACCGTGAGAGTTACAGAATCTCCCGCATGATATTTTCCCATCATATTTGTCATATCGCTGACGGAGTCAACTTGCGTTCCGTCGATTTGTAACAGAATATCTCCGGCATTTACTTTTGTACCCTTAAGAGGGCTGTCGTCGTTGATCGAATAGATAGAGACACCACCGT
>DHOF01000057.1:0-999 GCA_002411615.1 Ruminococcaceae bacterium UBA5397 | reverse complement strand
TGGTTAATAATATCGGCAGTCTGATTAATCGGAATTGCAAAGCCCATGCCTTCACTTGCAATAATTTTATTAGAGGTAATTCCAACTACCTGTCCGTAGTCATTGATCAGTGGTCCTCCGGAATTACCAGGATTAATAGCGACATTTGTCTGGATATAGGTAATCCCATTTTCAGAATGGCTGGTAATAGGCCGATGCAATGCAGAAATAATCCCATCCGTCATAGAATACGCATATTGAATTCCACCGGGATTTCCGATTGCATAAGCTTTTTCACCCACTTGCATTTCGTCAGCATTTCCAAAGACAGCAACAGGTAAATTTTGGGCACTAATTTTAAGCAGCGCTAAATCGCTAGTTTTATCATACCCTTTTACACTGGCTTCGTATTCGCTGCTGTCCTGTAAAATCACTTTTACCTTTGTTTTTTTGGAATTATTAATCACATGAGAATTCGTCAAAATTACACCATCGCTGCTGGCAATGATTCCAGTTCCCTGACTGGTTCCGGTATTTCCGCTGCCATCAGAAACTTCTGCAACGACACCGACAACACTGGGACTAACTTTCTGAAAAATTTCAGTTGCATCCATTGGGCTGCCGGTTTTAGAAGCCATTGTAATTTTTGCATTAGAAGTCTCTCCATCCTCAATATAGGGATGTTCTGGTGTTTCAAATTCACTGCTGTCAGAAGAAGAATTTTTTTCTCCGGATTCAGAAGAAGAAGGGCTCTGCGCCGCACTGGAATCTGTATGGTTTACCGTATAAAAGATTGATACTCCTATTCCGACAGCCAAAAAGATGACTGCTAAGCCAATAAAGACTCCCAAAATGACTTTGGTCTGCGTACTCATCTTAGGCTTCGGACCACGCGGCATGGGCGCTCCCGGAGGTGCATAAAATCCACCCGGAGGTGGAGGATTCCCCCCAGCTCCGTTCCCCTGCCCATAGCCAAAGCCATTCTGGACAGGGTCTTGCGGTGCCGCAGCATTTTCATAT
>DHOF01000091.1:10071-10950 GCA_002411615.1 Ruminococcaceae bacterium UBA5397 | reverse complement strand
CTTGGTATTTCTTTTTCAGAAAGAGAATTGAGTACCGAAGCAGTTAGTGCATCCAGTGCCTTTGAAGTCATTTTTTCTGACGACACTGCATCATTTGCTTTTTTGATCGCTGTACGGATTTTATCCGCATTAAAAGCTACTTTACTGCCATTCCTCTTAATAATTTCCTTGACCATTTTCCGAAAATCTCCTCTCCTGTTTCATCTGTACTAGTTTGTATTCTAGCACTGCTCTTTTAGGAAGTCAAGCCGATAAACACTTTATGTTGACAAACTTTTGATTTCAAATCTATATATTGTGCTGTTTAAAAACAAGGGCAATAAATAAAAAGCCCATTCAAATGGCATTTTTAACCTATTAAAAAAATCCGCAGACACTTTTGATGAGCGCCTGCGGATTTTAATGGAGATTATTTTTTAAAAAGTTTTCGCCCATTCTGCCATCTGTTGAGCAGCAGGAAGAACCCCTTTTGCGGAAGGACTCAGCCGATACTCAACCTTTGGCGGAATCTCCTGATATTGCCTGCGCTCGATCAGCCCATCTGCAGTCAGCTCCCGCAGACTTTGGCTAAGCATCATATCTGTGATCCCGGAAACCATATTTTTGATTTCTCCATAGCGAAGGGCGTCCTGTGCAGAACTTTCCAGCGCCAAAAGGATGCGGAGCTTCCATTTCCCTCCGACTTTTGAAAGTGCCAGTGCCAAAAGAGAATCTACATTATCAGTATTTTCCGAAACTTTTTCCTCTTCTTTAGGAGAAACAACCGGTTGCTTTTCCTGTTGCGCCGCCTGCTTTTTTAGGTCTTTGGAAGATTTAGAAGAAGCCGTTTCTTCCCGGCTGCGCTTTTTCTTTTTTTCTTTATCTTTTTTCATATATGAT
>DHOF01000091.1:9286-9869 GCA_002411615.1 Ruminococcaceae bacterium UBA5397 | reverse complement strand
TCTGCAAAATTGCTTTTTCTTCTCTTTTTTTCTCTGCCTGCGCTGCAGAAAAGACACAACCACAGTAGTTTTGCCGGTAAAGATGATATTCCTTTGAAAGCGCAATACTTCGGCTGTATCCTCCGCGCTTTTTAAAATCACTAAAAAGATACGGAATTCCAATTTCTTCGCTGAGTCCTTTTCCGATTGCATTTAGAGCCTGTGCATCTTTATAGGGGCTGATCGAAAGGGTCGTTGTAAAATAATCGAATCCGTTTTCTTTAGCGACTTGTGCCGCCCGAAGTAAGCGCAGGCGATAACATCTATGGCACCGTTCGCCGCCCTCCGGGAGACTTTCCAGCCCTTTTGCCATTTCAAAAAAGCGATCCGGGTCATAAGAGCCTTCCAAAAATTCTACAGGGCTCGAAAACGGCATCTCTTTTAATAGACGCTTTACTTCCCGCACCCGCTTTTCATATTCCTCTTTTGGAGAAATATTCGGATTATAATAATAAAGAGTAATCGCAAAATAGCGGCTGAGATATTCCAGGACATAACTGCTGCAAGGGGCACAGCATCCATGAAGGAGCAGCTTTTTTCTGCC
>DHOF01000091.1:0-8875 GCA_002411615.1 Ruminococcaceae bacterium UBA5397 | reverse complement strand
AGGCGGTCAAGCCCAAAGGCCATACCACCGTGCGGCGGTGCTCCATAGCGGAACGCATCAATTAAAAATCCAAACCGGTGCTGTGCTTCTTCCGGTGTGAATCCAAGTGCTTTAAACATGCGGCGCTGCAGTTCGGAATCATTGATTCTGATGGAACCGCCGCCGACTTCATTGCCGTTCAAAACCATATCATAAGCTAATGCACGCACCGAACCGGGATCACTTTCGAGTCGGTCAAGATCCGCGGGATTCGGCATCGTAAACGGATGGTGCATTGCCATAAATCTTCCCTCTTCTTCGCTGTACTCGAAGAGCGGAAAATCAGTAATCCACAAAAGGCATGGCTTGCTGTCATCGATCAGGTTAAATCTGCGCGCAAGTTCACAGCGCAGAGCACCCAGTGTATCAAAGACCACTTTATTTTTCGGGTCGGCAACAAAGAACAATACATCTCCGGGCTGCGCGTTCATCTTTTTGCGCATCGCTTCGACTTCTTCCGGCTTCAAAAACTTCTCAAAGCTGCTCGTCTCTTTTTCTGCAAGGCGAGTCCATGCAAGGCCCTTTGCTCCATAAGACTTTACCCATTCACCCAATTTATCGATTTCTTTGCGCGAAAGTGCCTGAGCCTGTCCCTTCAGATTGATTCCACGGACGCTTCCGGTCTTTAGCGCGCCGGAGAATACTTTAAATTCCGTATCTTTCAGGCACTCACTCACATCGGTTAGTTCCATTTCAAAACGCAGATCCGGCTTATCGGAGCCAAAGCGCTCCATCCCTTCCTGCCACGTCATTCTGCGCAGCGGCAACGGGATTTTAATTCCAAGAATCTCGCGGTAAACTTTCTCGATAAAGCCTTCCGCAATCCCCATGACATCTTCCTGATTGACAAAGCTCATCTCAAAGTCAATCTGCGTAAATTCCGGCTGACGGTCTGCACGCAGATCTTCATCGCGGAAACAGCGGGCAATCTGCATATAGCGGTCAAACCCAGAAAGCATCAAAAGCTGTTTATAAAGCTGCGGGCTCTGCGGCAGCGCAAAGAAATTGCCGGGGAACATCCGGGAAGGAACGAGATAATCTCTTGCACCTTCCGGTGTAGATTTAATGAGGTCCGGCGTTTCAATTTCAACAAAGCCGTTTTCATCATAATAATCGTGTGCAACCTTAACAATCCGATGACGGCCGATAATTTTCTTCTGCATATCCGGACGGCGCAGATCCAAATAACGATATTTGAGGCGAGTATCTTCTTTTACATTGGAATTTTCTTCAATTGCAAAAGGCGGCGTTTCACTCTTTGAAAAGATACGCAGCTCCTGCACTTCCAATTCCACATCGCCGGTGGGAATCTCTTTATTCTTGCTGGTCCGTTCCCGTACAACACCAACTGCCGCCAATACATATTCTGCACGCACAGAAAATGCTTTTTCGAATACATCCCGGTCACAGCTCTCATCAAAAGCCAGCTGCAAAATACCGGTGCGATCTCTTAAGTCAATAAAAATCAGTTGTCCCAGATCACGCTGACGCTGGCACCAGCCGCAAACCGTAATTTTTTTTCCAACATCACTCAGGCGCACTTCACCGCAGTAACAGCTTCGTTTTAAGCCTGTCATAAATTCTGCCATGGTTCATAAACCTCCAAGATTTCAGGTCTTTTTTTAAAAGTCCTGCATTTCTAAATCATTTTTTATTATAGCACAGCCGTCTTCAGAAAGAAATCAACTTTTGAAAATTCTGCTTTTAGGAACTGCGCTTTTTTTAAATTTTGTATACATTTTAAAAGACTATATGTTATAATAAATATGTTCATGTAGAGATTCGAAAAAATTTTAAAAAAGGAGGAGCACCAAGTGGACATCTATGACCGAAGCGCCCAAAATGACGATGACGTTCCTTTATGGACGACCATTTTAGCTCGATTGACTTTTTAATGAATCATCGGCTTTGGTGTTCGTTTTAAATAAGGAGTCGTTATGGCTGTGCGCAATTTTTAAAAAGTGATTTGCGTACGGTTATTTTTTCGCTGTTTGGGGTTCTCTGTCTCTTTACTTAAAAAGCGAAGGAGGGACCTCCCATATGGACAATTCTAACAATGAAGAACTCGAAAATCAGCTTTTGGAGTTTTTAAATCAGCGCAACTTTGCAGCTGTACGCAAACTGCTTGACGATATGAATGAAGTGGATATCGCCGAACTATTGGAAAAATTACCGGCTGAAAAATCGATTGTTGCATTCCGCACCCTGCCAAAAGAGGTAGCAGCCGAAGTTTTTTCCAATTTGGAATCGGACACTCAGCAATATTTAGTAGAATCCATTACTGACCAGGAGCTGCACGAAATTCTGGAAGATCTTTCGGTTGATGATGCAGTGGATATGGTTGAAGAACTGCCGGCCAACATGGTTAAGCGTGTTTTAAAAGTTGCTTCTAAAGATACCCGTGCGTTGATCAACAAATTCTTACAGTACCCAGAAAACTCCGCTGGCAGCATTATGACCGCCGAATTTATGGATCTCCGGCGGAATATGACCGTCAAAGATTCCATTCGCAAAATTCGCCGTACGGGAGAAGACAGTGAAACGATTTATACCTGCTACGTGATTGATGATCAGCGAATCCTGCAGGGAATTGTCACTGTAAAAGATTTATTGCTCTCCAATGATGACTGTCCGATCGAAAAGCTGATGGACGAAGACATTATCAAAGCCACCACGACAGACGACCGAGAAGATGTCGCAAACAATTTCAGTAAATACGATCTTCTTTCCATGCCGGTAGTCGATAAAGAAAACCGTCTGGTTGGCATCATCACCGTTGACGATGCGATGGATGTTATGGAGCAAGAAGCAACCGAAGATATCCAGGTCATGGGCGCTATGGCACCAGAAGAGACCCCCTATCTTAAAACCGGCGTTTTCCGGCTCGCTAAAAACCGAATTGTATGGCTTTTAATTCTGATGATCTCCGGTATGATCAACGGATCCATTCTTAATAACTATGAGGCTGCATTTTCGGCAATGCCGATTTTGGTTTCCTTTATTCCAATGCTCACCGATACCGGCGGCAATGCCGGCAGCCAGTCAAGCACCATCGTCATTCGCAGTATGGCGCTGGGAGAAATCCAGATGCACGACTTTTGGAAAGTTCTCTGGAAAGAAATTCGAGTCAGTGTTATGGTCGGCGTCGTCTTAAGTGCTGTAAACTTTGTTCGTTTGATCATTCTTTATCCTAACCAGCCCTTAATTGCGTTAACCATCTCTCTTTCTATGATCTGCACCGTTATCATGGCAAAATCCATTGGCGGCGTACTGCCGATGATTGCAAAGGTATGCCATATGGACCCTGCTCTGATGGCGGCCCCGCTGATTACGACGATTGTAGATGCGGTTTCCCTCATTATTTATTTCTCTATTGCAGCACAACTTCTTCATGTGTAAAAATTATTTATTGCTCTTTATTAAAACGGCACCGGAAAAATTCCGGTGCCGTTTTTTTGATTGTTATAAATATTTTTTAAGGCGCTCTACGTTATTCTCTTCAAATTTTCTCAGACGTTCCATTAGACTTTTTACTTCCGGCGAAACTCCGCTTTCATATTTTTTAAGATTTTTAATTGCGTCAATCACGCCCATATTGCTTCCAATCATGAGCATTTCGGCAATATGAGACGCCGAATGATCCGTCAAAGTTTCCATGTTTATCATCAGATACGTGCGAATTTTTTCAAAAGCGCCCAGCCCTTTTTCCTCTTTTCCTTGGCTTTCAAGAAGTTCTCTCGCCTCTTTGTGAATGGAATCATATTCTCGTTTCTGTCCTTCGACCTGTTTCTGAAATTCCGGAGAATCTTTCACCATGGGAATCAGTTGTCCCAGAGTTTCTACTCCCATCTGTGAATTTTGATAAATAAAGTTCAGCAGTTCTGCGTCCCCATTCATATTGCTTTCACGCTCCTTTTTTCTGTAAAGTTCCCGCTTGAAGCGCTTTTTATGCAAAAAAGCCGAAGCATTTGCCCGTAAAGCAAGTTGTTTCAGCTTTTTATTTTTTATTCTATTTAATCAACCGACTTTAAAGATTCCACCATATTAATCCGCTTCAGTTTTCGGTTCATAAACAAATCAACAATCACTGAGAACAACAAGGTTAGAAGCGCACTATAAAGAAAACTCTGCGGTGCAATCTCACGGCCAAACATCACCGCATCTATTTCTACCGTCGTAATCACATAAGCATGCATCAAAATCCCCAAAAGCAGCCCTGCGCCGCAGCCTAAAATCGTCAGCCAGCTGGTCTCCCGATAAATATAAGCGCTGACTTCACGATCATAGAATCCCAGAACTTTAATGGTCGCAAGTTCCCGCTGCCGCTCTGTGATATTAATATTCGTGAGATTATAAAGGACGATAAATGCCAGCATTCCGGCACAGAAAATCAAAATCAGAATAATGTTATCCAGCGATTCAATCATCTTTTCAAATACCTGTGTTGTATCCCTCAAAAACGTGACAATAGAAATGCCGTCACTATTTAAAAGCTCATCACTGTATGCTTTCTGCGCAGCACTATCCGGGACATTCGCCTTGATACACAGTTCATTATATTGAGGCTGATCTCCAGTAACAGATTCATAAAGCACCGGATCGATATAAAGAAAATGATAAAGATAGTTTTCCGTAATTCCAGTTACCGTAAATGAAACTTCTTTCCCCTCATTATTTTTAATGAGGACTTTTCCGCCCACAGAGATACCCAACTGGCTGGCGGCCTTTTCAGTAAGAACGACGCTATTGCTGCCAAAAGGCACTTGCTCATGGCTTTTTCTCAAACGAAAATTTACAAAGTTCGGAAGTTCATCTGCCGTTTCCGGTACAAAAAGATATCCGGAAATGCTCTTTCCGCTTTCATTATCAATATCGATATTGCGCCGCTCATCTTTCATCCAGCCGGAAGTCTTTTGCGGATCTTCCAAAACTTTTTTTGCTTCTTGTGAAACGTTTCCGTCTTTGAGATGAGCTACCGCATTGTAGGAATAAAGCACATTGTACTGGTTGGTAATAATGTCGGAAATGCTGTCTTTAATTCCATATCCGGTCAAAAGCAGCCCCGTCGCGCCGGCAATTCCAACAATCGTCATAATCAGACGGCGTTTATAACGAAACATATTCCGTGCAGTCACTTTGCTGGTGAATTTCATACGGCGCCAAATCGGGTGAATCCGCTCGAGAAAGATTCGCTTTCCGGGTGCCGGTGCTTTTGGCTGCATCAAAGACGCCGGGGATTCTTTCAGAGAAGAAACCACTGCAAAAGCAGTCGCCCCCAGAGAAGTTCCCAGAGAAGCAAAAAATCCGATTGCCGTATATTTAAGGTTAAACTCCAAAATAGCAGGCGGTGCAACATAGATCAGGCGATAACTGTTCCAACAGATCGGCGGCAAAACATACATTCCTAAAGGAATTCCCACTGCACAGCCTACTACTCCTGCAATTCCGGCATAAAGCAGATATTTTTTCACGATGGTATGCTTAGAATATCCCAAAGAAAAATAGGTTCCAATCAGGACCCGCTCTTCTTCCACCATACGGGTCATGGTGGTCAGTGCAACCAACGCCGCAACTAAAAAGAACAGAACCGGAAACACGGCGGAAATCGAATCCATTCGGTCTGCATCACTCTCAAAGCTGGCAAAGCCAAGGTTCTTGTGGCGGTCGAGAATATACCAGGTAGGCGCTTTCAGTTCGTCCAGTTTTGCCTTTCCGTCATCAAGTTCCTGCTTGGCGTTTAAAAGCTTTTCTTCTGCCTCTTTTTTTGCATCGTTATAGGATTTCTGTCCGTCAGAAAGCGTATTTTTCGCTTCTTCCAGCTGCTGTCTTCCCTGGGCCAAACGTGTTTCATTTGCAGCAATCTCCTTTTGAGCGCTGTCAAGTTTTTCTTTTGCTGCAGAAAGCTGTTCCCGGCCGGAATCCACCTTCTTTTGATTTGCAGCAATCTCTTCTTCCCCGGAAGCGATCGCTTCTTGTCCTTCTGAAATCTGCTGTTGTGCAGAAGTCAGCTGCTCTCTCATCGAATCAAGCTGCGGAGAAAGTACATTTGCCTGCTGAAGAAGTCCCTCTAGATTTTGCAGCTCAGAATTTGCAGCGGTTATCCCGTCATTCACCTGCTGCAGCCCGCTTTCTGCCTGAGAAAGTCCTGCATTTACCTGATCCAGCTGGTTTTGCAGTTTTGCTTTTCGATTTTCGTAATCAGGTGCTCCCGGATCCAGCGTATCTATCTGTCCTTTAAGCATTTCTGCCTGGGATTTTAATCCTGCAACTTGAATTTTCAAAGGTCCCTGTTTCGCGGTCAGGTCATTTATCGTCTGCTGCGCCTGCTTGATGCCGGCTCCCAGCTGCGGAATGCTCTGCACCAACTGCTCCGCAGAAGCCAGCTGGTCTTTTCCTTCTTCCAGCTTTTTCTCTGCATCCTCCAACTGCTGCTTTTTTTCCGTAAGGGTCTCTTTGCCTGTATCAATCTGTTCCTGTGCAGCATTTAACTGTGGAATTATCTCTGCCGCTTTTTCCTGATAAGCCGCAAGACCACTCTCATACTCCTGCTTTCCATCGGCAAGTTTCTTTTCCGCATCTTCCAGCGTCCGCTCATTTTCGGCAATCTGTGCCGCTCCATCTAAAAGTTTCTGCTGTGCTTCATTTAGCTGCGCGTCTGTATCCACCTTCGCATCGTCATAGGTTTTCTGGGCATTGGAAAGCGTCTGCTCAGCGTCTGCTTTCACTTCCTGCAGACGGTCATCCTGCCGCGACTCACGAATGTCCTCCAAACGGTCACTTACCGCGCCGACGATTTCATCATACCGGTCTGAAAAAGTGCTGACTGAATCTGCACCCTTCACTTTAAGATAAAGCGTCGAATAGGCACTGCTTTTAAAATCCTGGGGTAAAATAAAGGCATAGCGGTCAAGCTGACCATTTCCGATGGTCGTAGTCCCGACTGAAAAGCTGACATAATATGAGGAATCCACATAGCCAACTACTGTAAACGTATCTGTCTTCAAGGTATCCGAAAGCCCGCCTGTACAGGACTGCATCGTAATTGTCGAACCGATCTCGATACTATTCTTGAGGTCTTTCCCTTTTTCAACGACGCATTCGCCGCTGTTCTGCGGCCAGCGTCCTTGGACTAAAGTCGGACGGTTCATAGATTCTGTCGACGTATCTTCCGCCCCCAACAGCGGCAGTGCATGAATTCTGATCGTAATATCTTTCTCATTTACCGTTGTAATGGCATCGGTATAATAGGTCGGCATGACCGCCTCAACGCCTTCGACCTGAGAAACAGCCTCCACATCCGAATCCGAAAATCCCATAGTGGATAAAAGCTGAAGGTCCATCAGGTTGCCGTCTTTCATATATTGGTCAACGGTTCTGCGCATATCGGGTGCCGTTGACCGCAAACCGGCATAAAATCCGGCGCCAAGTGCTACGATTAGAAGGATCGCAAAGAATCGGCCCTTTGACCGCGAAATAGAACGGCGGATTTCGGTTCTGAAAGCTTTCATCTCACCATTCAATCCTTTCGGCGCTCATTGGGTTTTGGTTTAGCTCCATCTTCTGAACCTTTCCTGAATGAATATGAATCACGCGGTCTGCCAGCGCGGTAAATGCCTGATTATGCGTAATGACAATCACAGTTCTTCCAGTATTGCGGCAGGTATCCTGTAAAAGCTGAAGGACCGCCTTTCCGGTGCGGTAATCCAGTGCGCCGGTCGGTTCATCACAGAGCAAAAGCTTTGGATTTTTTGCAAGAGCACGGGCAATCGCAACTCGCTGCTGCTCGCCGCCCGAAAGCTGTGCCGGAAAATTATCCGCCCGCTCTTCAAGGCCCACTTCCCGTAAGACTTCCATCGCATCCAGCGGATCTTTACAGATCTGAGATGCCAATTCCACATTTTCGAGCGCCGTCAGATTCTGCACCAAATTATAAAACTGAAAAACAAAACCCACATCGTACCGCCGGTACTGTGTAAGCTGCTTTTGGTTGTAACTGCTGATCTTTTTCCCATCCAAAAGGATCTCCCCGCTCGTACAGGAATCCATGCCGCCCAGCATATTGAGCACTGTGGTCTTTCCCGCACCGCTCGGGCCAACGATAATGACAAATTCTCCTTGTTCAATGGAAAAATTAACGCCGTCCGCCGCATGAATCGAAACTTCACCCATTTGATAGAATTTGGTCACATCATGAAATTCCACAAAAGCCATATCATTCTCCCGTTATTTTAAAATTAGTCGGGTCTCCCCGGGGTTTAGCGCGATCATCTTCGTTTTAATGCGAGGGTGATGAAAATGGTAACGAATCATATCCCGAAGAGCCGTGCCGCCGTGATATCCATGAATGACACGCACTTCGCGCACCGAATCCGGTGCATGAGAAAGATAGGAGGTCAGCTCCCGCTGTGCATCTTTAACCAGCGTATTATGAAAATCCAGTTCCACCACCGGGCCGCTTCCTCGCTCTACCATTATAAATGATTCCCCTTTCGCATATTGATATTATTATACACATTTATCATAAAAAGTGTATGAATTTTTTTATCTTAACGGGGCTTTTGACTTCCTCAGGAAAAGTCCTGCCCATTTGCTTGAAAAAGACAGAAAGGTAGGATAAAATAGAAAAGTAAGTTTTTAGAGAGGAGCACTGCAGAATATGAAATTAATTGACCTGCGTAACATTTTTACAAACTGCAATGATGTTCTGATCGATATCTGCGGTGATCTAATCTATTATGCAGAAGAAAAAATAGAGGACGGCAAGCAAAGTCTCTTCCTGCTGCGTTATAACAGTGCTACTCAAAAAGAGGATATGCTCGCAAATTATCTCGTACAA
>DHOF01000002.1:10745-13155 GCA_002411615.1 Ruminococcaceae bacterium UBA5397 | reverse complement strand
CCTGCTTCTAAAGAACGGCGCACATACTCATACGCCGGGTTTAACCCGCCGATTGCTTCTACAACAATTTTAATGTCTGGATCGTCAACGATTTCATCAAAAGATTTTGTAAACTCTCCCTGAAGAGAACTTTCCGCATGATCTCTTCTGACCAGGATATATTTAACATTAATTTTTTCTTTTGCGCGTTGCGCAATGCTGTCAGCGTGTGTTGTTAAAACTTCCACAACGCCGGAACCAACAACGCCATATCCAAGAACCGCTATTTCTATCATTTGCAAAGCCCCCCTCAAACTGCATAATCATTAAAGGCTAAAATTAGACTTAACTTTTATAGTTTATCATGTTTTTCTACAACTTTCAACTAATTCACTTGATTTAAGGCGAAGAAAAAGAACAGGCAAATACCATAAGAAGTACCTGCCTGTTCAATCATAAAAACAAAAGTTTATTCTTGATTAAGCCCCTAAAAATTAACCCGATAAAGAAGAAGTTGGGGTTTTTGATGAAGAGGGTACTTCCGAAGAACGAGATGGCGTGGACGAAGGCGGCTTCTCATGACTGCTTGATCCTGAGCTCGGTGAAGTAGAACTTTGAGAGCTGCTCGTTTGAGTTTTTGAGGACGTTTCAGATGAGCTGGAAGAAGAGCTTATCGTAGTAGAAGACGTCCCGCTGTTCCCCTTATGATCACTCCCCCCGTTACAGACTGCAGGAAGATTATTTTTATCATAGTAGCCGATTGCAGTATCCGTACAGGAATCTCCGGCTAAAAGTCCACTGCTCTTGCAATACGTCCGTTCTACAATGTTGGGGTCCAAGTCAAAAGGAACCGCCGTCTGACCGGAAAGATACTGTGAAATTAAAGCACGCCAAATCTGCTTGCAGTATTCAGTCTTCCAACTGATATCTTTCATCTGTTCGTAACCACTCCAGATACCTGCAACTACTTTTGGTGTTCCTCCGATAAACCAGCTATCCGGTGTTGCGCTGCCCATATTACTGGTACCGGTTTTACCAAAGACCTGCCAGCCACTGATTGCAGCAGCTGTACCAGTACCGCCGCTTACAACAGATTGCAAAATATGATTCATGATTCCAGCCGTTGTTCCTTTGATCACCTGTTCACTGGATTCATCGCGGTTGTCCTGAATGATATTTCCATCATGATCTTCTACATAATAGAAAGTATAAGGTTTAAAATACTTGCCGTCGTTTCCAAAAATTTGGAAACCAGCTGTCATTTCCTTAACCGTTACGCCGCGCGTTTGTCCGCCGACTGCCATAGCAGCAATATTATTATCTGATTGCTCCAAGGTTGTAAAATGGAGCTGATTCACAAGAAAATTATAGCTTGTAGTTGGTCCCATGGTATTACACACCTGAGCGGAACTGGCATTATAAGACCATTGCAAAGCTTTCTGTACTGGTGTCCAACTATGGAAGGTATTATCTGCGTTGTTTGGTCCAGATTGTCCTGGTCCAAAATAATTATCCAACGGCTTATCATTAATTAAAGTAGAATAAGTAATTGGTACATTGTCATATTTTACGCCCTGATCCATTGCCGGTCCATAAACCGACAACGGTTTAATGGAAGAACCGGACTGCCTCTGTGTATCCGTTGCAAAGGACTGCACCATATTGCCTTCCTTTTTATTTCGGTTTCCCAAAGTCGCAAGGACACGGCCCTGATAGTCCATCGCATAAAAACCTAACTGCATCTTCTGATCGCCGCCAAAAAGATCGTCGCGAAGGACATAGTCCTCAGCTGATTTTTGGAAATCACAATTTTCGGCCGAATAAATTTTATACCCACCATGATAGAGCTTGTCTACTGCCGTATCATAATTGATATTATATTTATCCATCAGCATATTGATCACATCACTGACCAAAGCTTCTGTATACCAATCCCAGGTCTGATTGTTATTCCCCTCTGCTGAATAGCCAACAAAATGCATATTCTCGGATTCCTGCATAGCCTGTGCATATTGGTCGTCCGTAATCAGCTTTTGATCATGCATTGCTCCCAATACCGTCTGCTGACGCTCCTTGTTATTTTCAGGATAAATCAGCGGAGAATATTTAGACGGATTCTGCGTGATTCCCGCAATACTGGCACATTCTGCAATATCACAGTCTTTAATGCTCTTCCCAAAATAAAGCTTTGCTGCCGCTTCTACGCCCTGTGTTCCCGAGCCAAAGCTAACATAGTTAAGGTAGGCTTCCAATATCTGCTCCTTGCTATACTGCTTTTCGAGATTCAGAGCACGAAAAATTTCTTTTACTTTTCGCGTCAGACTGATTTCATCGTAATTTGTAATGTTTTTAACTAGCTGCTGCGTAATCGTAGAACCGCCGTAGCTGTCATTTTGCAGCAGATGAACTGCTGCGCCGGCTGTACGCACCC
>DHOF01000002.1:8682-10591 GCA_002411615.1 Ruminococcaceae bacterium UBA5397 | reverse complement strand
CGGCTGTACGCACCCAGTCTACGCCGCTATGTTCCCAAAAACGCTTGTCCTCAATTGCCACCATTGCATTTTTCATGTTGTCGGGAATATCGTCATAATCAACCCAAACCCGGTTTTCGTCTTTATAAAGAGTTGTTAACTCAACCGGACTATTGGGATTATCCCCTTCTCCATTTACATAAATAAAGCTGGTGTAATTTAACTTTAAATTTGTCAAATCAAAATCGACTTTTTCATTTCTCATGCTCATGATAAACGAAAAAAGGGCGATTCCTAAAATGACACCGGTAATCAAGCAGATTGTAAGAATCGTAAGCAACGCTTTTAAAACAATTCTTCCAAACGATTTCGCCGTCGCGGCCGGAGTATGATCCACGTTTCCTGCAGACACATACTGATCCGTATCCGGTTTCTTCATAGGGACACCTCCTGAAACTGCAAACAAAATCTAATTCATTTTCATTAAATATAGAATAATTTTCCAAATCAGGTACAAACTACTCAGGAGGTGATTTCTATCATGAAGAAGCGGGATATTCTCCTGATCGTTTTTTGCTGTGTAACCGCAGTCTGCGGTGCCGCAATCATTTCGGTCTTCAAGCAGCCTGATTCTCAACCTTCTACCAACCTATTTGTATATTCTATCGCAAATACATCGTCAAGTCAAGAAAGCCTCCCTCCAATTTATGAAGCCAGCAGCACAGAATCTGATCTGACGGTCATGTATCGGCTACAGTCTTATCAAGGCCATATCGGCGTTTTTCGCGGGAAGGAAGAGATTCCATTTTATGAATTGAATGTTTCGATCACTTCTCTTCCAGAATCCGATCAAAAATTATTGGAAAAAGGAATAGAAGTAGAAAGTGATGAAAAATTGAGATCTCTTCTAGAGGATTACGATAGCTAATATAAAGAATTATAAAAAAGGCACCATGCTTTTGCATGGTGCCCCCGATCAAAAAGGGAAACAATTATTTCATGCTTTCCTCATACTTTTTGATCATTTCTTTGACCATCTGGCCACCAATAGAGCCAGCTTCGCGGCTGGTAAGGTCTCCGTTATAGCCATTCTTTAAGTTGACACCAACCTCAGAAGCTGCTTCCATCTTGAACTTATCCAGTGCGGCACGAGCCTCAGGGACAACATTTTTACTAGATGTCATTTCAATACACTCCTTACAAAATAAATTTTATATCTCTTGCGTTTGCTTTCGTAGTTTGTGAGGAATGCATTGTTTTATGAGTAACAATTTTTTACTTTTTATTCAAAAATTTCCCTAATAAATTCATTAATTCTTCTGCTGTTTTTTGATTGATCTGTAAGCTAACAGGACACGGAGTCAATCCTTTCTCCTGCCCTGCTTCATGAATCCAAATAGAAAACCAGTTTTCATCCTGTGCTACATCAATTGTCGTTTTTTTTGTAATTCTGATCGGACGCTTGACTAACCGAATTTCTGTAACCTGTGCCATATTAAAATCCTTTCAAAAAAGATCAGCCTCCAGACGAAGTTCCCTGATCTGTCGGAATTTGTGTTCCGTTATTATCAATTTTATAAGTCCCGTTATAGATTAATTGAGAAATCGGGACAATCTCATAGCCCTCTTTTTGCAAAGTTTCCAAAATAGAAGGCAATGCAGCAGGCGTGTTTTTCGCCCCATTATGTAGCAAAACGATCGATCCAGGCTGAACTTTTCCAACCACACGTTCATAAATTTGCTGCGGTGTCGGGTCTTTCCAATCCAAACTGTCAACGTTCCATTGAATCTCGTGCATATTAAGGCCCTTGACAGTCTCAATTAAAGTATTATTATAATCTCCATAGGGCGCACGGAATAAGGTTGGCTCTTTTCCGGTGATTGCCTTGATTTTTTGGTTGCAATTTTGAATCTCCGATGCAATCTTTTC
>DHOF01000002.1:2705-8375 GCA_002411615.1 Ruminococcaceae bacterium UBA5397 | reverse complement strand
AAATTCTGCGTCTGTTCATTTCCCCATGCTGCATCGAAGCTGATCGAAATCTTTTTTTGATCTGTTTTTACATTATAAATTGGAACAAGCCTTGTTTTTGTAGCTGCCGCATTAGCAGCAGCTCCGTGAATTCCAAATACAATTCCAGCGGCAACACATACCGCAACCGACAATGCTAAGATTGTCTTTCTCTTTGTTAAAACAAAACATTTCATAAAAAAGAACCTCCTTGGCAAAATATATGTCAAAGGAGTTTCTCAAATTCCGCTTTTGCAGATATGATACTTAAAATAAGGAGTTGATTCCATGAATACAAAGATCTGGTATCTTTATAACAGTGGATTTGTAGTAGAAACTGAAGACCATCTTTTAATTTTCGATGACTGCACTCATCCAACTACCGGCGGCACATTCGACCAGGGAGTTGTTGATGAATCCGTCCTCCCTAAAAAAGATACCATCGTTTTTGTTTCTCACAGTCATAATGACCATTTTGATTCTCATATCTTCAAATGGCGCGAATTTTGTCCAAAGATCCGCTATATTCTTTCCAACGATCTTCCAAAACTGCAAAAAGCGCTTTATGTGGCGCCTGATACAGATTACGATATGGGAGATATTAAAATTCACACTTTAACCTCCACTGACCTAGGAGTTGCATTTTTAATCTGGATAGATAATCTCTGCATTTACCATGCAGGCGATTTAAACTGGTGGCATTGGGAAGGTGACACCGAAGAAAATAATACTCATATGAAGACAGCCTATCAGAAAGAAATTGATTCCATAAAAGGCGAAAAGATCGATATTGCTTTCGTTCCCATGGATCCGCGCCTGGAAAATCAATATCTCTGGGGGCTGGATTATTTTATGAGAACGGTTGGAGCAAATCTCTGTATCCCCATGCATTTCGGAGATAATTATTCCTGCTTTGAAAAAGTGAAAGAAGATCCCATGGCGGATCCTTATCGAAGCCGTTTAGTAAATCTCACCCACTGCGGGCAGGAAATCGACTACATCAGTCCAGAATCTCCAGCCAATATCCATCCGGATCACTGATAAAATAGAGTCCCATCTCTTTGTTTTCATAGCAGATGCAATCCATTTTTTGGTGCAGTTCATGAGCTTTTTCCTTGCTTTCAACCCGAAATGCAAGATGATGCTCATTATCGCCTAAATCATAAGGCTTTTTGCGATCCCGAAGCCATGTGAGTTCCAACTGAAAATCACTTTTCCCATCTTCCAAAAAAGCCAGAATAAATGATCCGTCCTTCGCTTCTTTTCGGCGCACTTCATGGAGTCCCAATGCCTGATGATAAAAATTGATGCTCTTTTCCAAATCAAGAACATTTAAATTAGCATGCAGAAAACGACTTTCCATTTTAAGCAATCTCCTTTTTGTAAAATTTAATTCAGCTTTAGTATACTATAAAATGGCCTTCTTTAAAAGGAGGATTTTATGGAAACGTTTTATTTTAATATCACTCAATCATGCAGTACGCACAGCTAACCGATAAATAAAATAAAAGAAATCGCTTTCCGTTTGGAAAGCGATTTCTTATTTTTTAGGCGATCTTCCCCTGCAGGGAACTTGGATAAACATAGTCATGATTATTGTAGCGAACAAAATCATACTCGTTGTAATTATAAACATTGACTTCTCCAAGACGACGATACATTAAGCCTTCATAAGCGTTCCCGCCGGCTGTACACCAGAGCAGGAATTCATTGCCCATTGCTTTTGCATTCGTATAATTCAAATCTTTTTTAAGTCCGTAGCTATCATCAATATGGACATATCCTGCATTGACCCAACCGCCTTCTCCATTAGAAGTCTGGACCTTATAATAAACACTCTTAGGATCGTCCGCCTGAATTCCTGTTACCGTTACGCTGGTTCCATTAGAGAGTACCCCGCACTGGTTCCCCCCCACCGACGCATACATTTTGACGGTATCGGTTGCAGTCGCCGAATAATTTGCATCCCCGCTTTCTACATCCACTGCGTTGAGCATAATGGTTCGAAAATCGCACTGCAGTCCCATATTGCTGAAGTAACCGGAGCCGCAATTATAAGAGAAACTAAGCAGCGCATCCGCTTGGCTCTGAGAGATATAAAGGTTATTTGCATGGACAAATTGATTAAGAACGGAAGTGTAACTTGCTTTATTGAGTGAGTTAACCATCTGGCTATGTGCTTCTTCTGCACTCAAATTGTTATAAAAAGTATCTCCGGGATAAAGCACGATGCCGTATCCAACCGTTGGAATCTTATCATAAGTCAACTGATCCGCATAAACCGCAGAAGCATAACCTTCCCACTTTTCCATCTGTTCCAGCATAGGTTCACTCATGCGATGATCATCCTGCGTTGTAACCGATGTATTAGATTGTGCTGAAACAAAGACATCCGATTGATAACCGTTCGTATATTCGCCGCCTGTTGTACTCTCTGCAGTAAATGGATGTGTTCCTGCAGAAAGCCCTTCAACTTGTGCTGTCCAGACTTTTGTGACGATACCGTTCGTAGTATCTGTCTGCTTTAAAGAAGCTGTATATGTTCTTCCGTCTATCGTAAACTGTACGCCCGTTCTGGAATTATCCGTAATTGCAACTAAAGTTGCTGTTCCCCCTGCCATAACCACATTGGGGCTCGCATAAGCGGAACGAACTGCATCTGCTTCTTTCACCGTAACATTACAGGATACCGAATGGGTACCTGATTTTGCCGTGATCGTAACATTTCCTGGCGCTTTCGCATAAATATACCCATTTACAACAGATGCAATATCTTCATTGCTGCTTGTCCAGAAAACAACACTATCGCTCGGTGTCACACTCGCTTTTATGTACAGCGTCTTTCCCGCTTCCACGGATGCTGAATTATTAGAAAGCGAAATATCAGAAGCTGCAGAATCCGAGTCGGAAATTTCTTTCACATAATCAGAACACATATACCCGGTCTGATTATTCGAAGTCTGAACTTTTACCCAGCCTTGCGTGGAAGTATCCAAAATAACGAGTTGGGTGTTTAGTCCTAAGGTTGTTAAAATATCATAATTTGTGCCAGGACCTTCCCTTAAACGAACATCGGAACCTGTGACAATTCCAAGTTTCTGCGTTGTGTTGGAACCACTATCCGGAGAGGTTGGCTCTTGATTATTATTGATAATGCTTAAAAATTCCATGCTGCAATATCCGGTATCCCCCGAATTTGTCTGAATCTTTGCCCAGCCGGAAGGAAGCTGCTGTAAAACGGTAATAACCATCCCATTCGAAATTGTAAAGTCAATCGAATAGTTGGTTCCTTCTCCGGAACGGACATTTAAAACATCGGCAGTAACTTTTGCAGTCGTTGTTGTCGTTCCTCCGGAGTTCCCACTATCCGAAGAACCACTGCTGGAAGAACCACTAGAAGAAGAGCCGCCCGAAATTGTTAAAAACTCTTTGCTGCAATATCCGGTTTTCCCAGCGCTTGTCTGAATCTGCACCCAATCGCCGCTATCGTCTAAAACAGTCACTTCTGTCCCCTGTGCCAACGTAAACTGCACATCATAATTAGCGCCCCCACCGGACCGGACATTTAATACATCAGCATTAACAGTTCCTGTCTTCTGAGAACTTCCCGGGTTGGAAGAAGAACCGCTGCCTGAAGAAGAGCCCCCAGAAATCGTTAAAAATTCCTTGCTGCAATATCCGGTTTTTCCAGCGCTTGTTTTAATCTGCACCCAATCGCCGCTGTCATTTAAAACAGTCACTTCTGTCCCCTGTGCCAACGTAAACTGTACATCATAATTAGCACCTCCGCCGGAACGCACGTTCAGCACATCAGCATTAACAGTTCCTGTTTTATTGGAACCTGTATTGCTGTTCTGAGGAGGTGTTTCTGCAGGAGTCCCTGCGGCTGCATCTTTAATATCTAAAAATTCTTTGCTGCAGTATCCGGTTTTTCCACTGCTTGTTTTAATCTGCACCCAATCGCCGCTATCGTTAAGGACAGTTACTTCTGTCCCCTGTGCCAACGTAAACTGCACGCCATAATTAGTGCCTCCGCCGGAACGAACATTCAACACATCGGCATTAACAGTTCCCGTTTTATTGGAGCCTGTATTGTCATTCTGAGAAGGTGTTTCTGCAGGAGTCCCTGCGGCTGTATCTTTTATATCCAAAAATTCTTTGCTGCAATATCCGGTTTTCCCTTCGCTTGTCTGAATCTGCACCCAATCGCCGCTATCGTTAAGGACAGTCACTTCTGTCCCCTGTGCCAACGTAAACTGCACACCATAATTAGTGCCTCCGCCGGAACGCACATTCAGTACATCGGCATTAACGGTTGCAGCCTTACCAGCCGAAGCAGGCATGTTGGCAATATCAAGGAATGTACAGCTGCAATATCCTTGAAGGCCACTCCCGTTATCAATTTTTGCCCAGCTTCCATCATTTTCGAGGACTTTTACCGAGTCTCCCTGCGTTAGCCCACCGACCACTTTATTATCTGTCCCCGGCCCGGAACGGACATTCAGCCAGTCTGCGTTGACGGTTGCCGTACCGGAACCGTCTGCTTTTGCAAGACTTACACTGGCGCGATAAATCTGTGTCGGCTCCGACTGCGCAAAAGCTCCCATCGGCATGGAGGCAATCATGCAAATTGCAATTAAAACTGCTGATGTACGCCGTAAAATCCCATCTCTCTTTTTCATTCAAAAGCCTCCTTAAGTCCAAAAAACAAACTCATTTTCTATAAAACGAGTCTACTTCACATAATTCGACCTAATTATAACAGTATTGTTACCAAAATGCAACATTGCTTTCATTTTTTAAAAATAATTTTATGTATTTATTAATTTCTCTATTGACAAATGCAAGGTTGATGAATATATTGTATATATAGTGTATACACAATAAAATCAAAGAGGATTATCCATGGACATTATTATCAGTAATTCTAACAATCTGCCGATTTATGAGCAGATTACTTCTCAGATCAAAGAAAAAATTCTGACCGGCGAATTAAAAGATGGGGAGGCTCTCCCTTCCATGCGACTATTGGCAAAAGAACTTCGCATCAGCGTAATCACGACAAAACGTGCTTATGAAGAACTGGAGCGCGAAGGATTTCTTCATACCATTGTCGGGAAAGGAAGCTTTGTTGCCGGAAAAAGCCCGGAGCTACTCCATGAAAATCAGCTGCGCATTACACAAGAGCAACTTGCCAAAGCGGTTGAAACTGCAAAAAATTATAACATTTCCTATGAAGAACTTTTGGAAATGCTTACGATTCTTTATAAAGGAGAATAACGATGGAAAATGATTTAGAAATTAAATCTCTAAATAAGTCTTTTCAAAGCGGATTTGCCTTAAAAGACATTAATCTTACTCTGCCGCGCGGAAGCGTGATGGGGCTTATCGGACAAAATGGAGCCGGAAAAACGACAACCATTAAATGTATTTTGAATCTACTTCACCCGGATAGCGGAACAATTCGAATTTTTGGAAAAGAAATTGCACAAAATGAAATTGAAGTCAAAGAAAAAATTGGGGTCGTATTTGATGAGTGTCCGCTGCACGAAACTCTTTCTGCGGAAAAAGCAGAAAAAATTCTTTCGAAAATTTATCAAAACTGGGATAGCTCTCTTTACCAGTCTTATTTAAAGGAATTTAAGCTTCCGC
>DHOF01000002.1:0-2583 GCA_002411615.1 Ruminococcaceae bacterium UBA5397 | reverse complement strand
TCTATCAAAACTGGGATCGCTCTCTTTACCAGTCTTATCTAAAAAAATTTAAACTTCCGCCGAAACGTCCTATTAAAGAATACTCACGCGGAATGAAAATGAAGCTCTCTATTGCCTGTGCACTTGCACATCATCCAAAGCTTTTGATCTTAGATGAAGCTACCAGTGGATTGGACCCTGTTGTACGGGACGAAATTTTGGAGATTTTTTATAATTTCATTCAAGACGAATCTCATTCCATTTTAATGTCTTCTCATATTACCAGCGATCTCGAAAAGATTGCGGATTACATTACCTTTATTCATCAGGGAAAAATCCTCTTTTCTTCTCCAAAAGATCAGATTTTAGACAGTTTTGGACTTTTAAAATGTGGAAAACAAAGCTTTGGAATGCTCGATCCTTCCGAATATATTTCCTATCGTGAAAACGATTTTGGGTGTGAAATTTTGGTAAAGGACCGTTATTTATCAAAGAAAAAGCACCCGGATATGGTTTTAGATCGGGTTAACCTGGACGAAATTATGGTCTTTTTTGTGAAAGGAGAAAAATAATGATTGGTCTTATCTCGAAAGATTTTCTGGTGCTGCAAAAACTGATGCGTTCACAAATTCCGATTTTGATCGCCATGACAATCCTATTCACATTTTCACTTAAAAGCAGTACTTACACACTTGCTGTGGTTTGCGTTTTTTTATTGGCTTCTTCCGTCAATGTTTTTTATTACGATGATGCCGCTAAATGGGATTCTTTTGCGCAGACACTTCCCATTAAAAAGAAAACCATCGTAGAAGCTCGCTACTGGTCCTCCTTAATCACAATTCTAGGTGGACTCCTTGTCGTTACAATCCTAAAATTAATTAGCAAATTTTTTGTTCCTTATTCAAAGAACGACATTCCTTTCGTCCCCGTTCTTTGTGTAACCATGTTTCTGGTGTTCCTAATGTACTCTATTTTATTTCCAATTATTTATCGCTTTGGACCGGAACACTCCCGCGTTATTTCGATCGCAATCATTATGATTCCAGTACTGATTTTTATTCTTCTTGGAAAAAGCGGTGCTCTTGACAATCTGTTTGCTTCTATCGAATCCAGTGGAATCGAGTCAATGATTCCGATCTATTGTTATCTTTCCATTCCTGTGGGAATTGTGCTGCTGCTTTTATCTTGTATGCTTTCTATTCGTATCTATAATCAAAAAGAATTTTAAAAAAAGGTCTGCATTTTCTGCAGGCCTTTTTTAAATATAAAAGTACTTTCCTTGTAGGAAGAATAATTGTCTGATATAATTATAATATATTGTATATTGTAAAATGGAAATCAGGTGTGAATCGAATGGATAAAAAAAGAGCCGGAAAATGTGCCGCTGTTATCGACATCGGCTCCAGCATGCTTAAAATGCGGATTGCACAACTGCAAAAAGGAAAAATTGTAGATCTTGATCGTTTGGAATATCCGATTCACCTCGGACATGAAGTCTTTACCGAAGGGAAAATTTCTTATGAAAGTTTGAGAGAGCTTTCTTCCGCTCTGAATGGTTTTTCTTCTCTTTTAAAAGAATATGGGATTACACAATGCACGACAGTTGCCACCTCTGCCCTACGCGATTCAGAAAACCGGGCATATATTCTGGACCAACTGAAAATTCATAATAATCTCTCCGTAAAAGTACTGGAAGGCGATCAGGAAAAAAGCCGTATTTATTTTGAAATTCTTACCGTATTAAAGGATTCCGCCGATCTTTTACCCGGAAAGTCTCTGATCTCCTATATTGGTTCCGGCACAATTGGACTAGCTCTTTACGATGGAGAGACTATGGTTTCTTCCGAAAGTATTCCAATCGGTGCTCTAAAACTGCATGATATGCTGGGCAGCATTCAAAATCTTACGGAAGATTTCCATACCGTTTTGGAAGAATATCTGGACAGCACTCTTGATCATGCAATCCGCCCGCTCAGTGGTGAGGAAATTACCAACTTGATTTTAACTGGAAATGAAATTGAACAGATTGCTTCTCTTTGCAACGTTAAAGCCCATGACGGGCGCTATCTGCTGCCGGTGAAAAGCTTTAAAAAGCTCTATAAATCCATCCGCTCTTTAACTTCAGACCAAATTTCAATGCAGTATCATATTACCCAAGAAGAGGCTGAGCCTCTTTATTCTGCCCTTGCAATTTATATGAAGCTGATTCGTTCTACAAAAGCATTAAACATCATTTGCCCAAAAGTAGAATTGTGGGATTCCCTTCTGCGTGACCAGCTTTATCCGAAAATGAAAAATCTTTATGCACAGCACATTCGTCAAAATGCCATTTCGTGTGCAGAACGGTTGGCTGCAAATTTTGATTATAATCCCAATCATACCCAAGCTGTACGCTTATGCTCGGAAAAGATTTTTGATAAAACCAAATCTTATCATGGCCTGGATAATAATAAAAAGCTGCTTTTAGATCTCGCTGCTATTCTGCATGACTGTGGCCATTATGTAACAGCAAAACACCCTCTGCGTGCCACTTACCACCTTCTCCAAGATTTGAGCATCTACGGAATTACCCGTCAGGATCGCCTGATTACCGCTTTTATTGCA
>DHOF01000064.1:6038-7480 GCA_002411615.1 Ruminococcaceae bacterium UBA5397 | reverse complement strand
TCGATATGAATAATCACGGCTTTATTGGCAATCTGCTCCGGAGAGCTGACAGCGCGGTCGCCTACTCTTGCGCCGCATAGAATCACCAAGTCGGATTTTTTTAACGCCCGATTGGCGCTTTCTCTGCCATGAGTTCCGATCATGCCGAGATAATGGTCACTGTTCATCGGAATTACACCGATTCCCATCATGGTCGCACAGACGGGAATCCCACTGTTTGTCGCAAATGCAATCATTTCTTCCCGGGCACCTGAGAGAACCACGCCGCCGCCGCAGCAGAGGATGGGACGCTTTGCTTCACTGATAGCAGTGAGAGCTTTTTTGATCTGCATAATATGTCCCTGGGTGCGGGGCTTGTATCCACGAATCTGCGCTTTTTCCGGATAGTGAAAATCTTCTACCATCTGATTTTGAATATCAGTCGGAATATCGATCAAAACGGGGCCGGGACGTCCGGTAGAAGCAATATAGAATGCTTCTTTAAAGATATGAGCCAGATCATTTGCATCTTTTACAAGGTAACTGTGCTTTGTAAAGCTTTCACAGGCGCCGGTAATATCGGCTTCCTGAAAAACATCGCGCCCTAAAAGCCATGAATTTACCTGTCCGGTAATAATAATCAGCGGAATCGAATCCATATAAGCTGTCGCAATGCCGGTAATTAAATTAGTTGCGCCGGGGCCGGAGGTCCCAACACAAACACCAATCTTTCCACTGGAGCGGGCATATCCGCTGGCCTCATGTGCCGAATTCTGTTCTTCCCGACAGAGAATATGCTGTATCCCGGATTCGAAAAGGCAATCATAAAAAGGGCAGATTGCGGCGCCAGGATAACCGAAAACAAGATTGACGTTTTCTTCTTCCAGACATTTTACCATAATCTGTGCGCCGCTAAACATGAAAACTACCTCCTCATTTTGCCAATAAAGTTACCAAGACTTTTGTAAATAAAAAAGCCGATCCGGAGAAAGGATCGGCGAAACTTTTTCCGAATTTAATTAGTAATTATACGATAGAATAACAAGAAGGTCAATAAAAAGTTTAGCAATTTAACTCGGAAAATTTATTTTTTAAATTATTTTTTTGAAAAACGGGATTTCTTACAGCTTTGAATCCGCTTTTTGCTGAAAACGTTGGGAAAAAACGGCAACACGTTGGTGGGTTCCGGTAGCAATTTCACCTTTGTTATCGCTCGCAGTCAAAGAAAAATCGAAAAAGCGTCCCTCCTGCTTTGTCAAAACTGCCGTTACGGTAATTTCGGCGCCCAGAGGAGAAGGTGCATTGTGATTGACTGTGATGGAACAGCCAACCGTTGTGGAGCCTTCATCCAAATATTTGGCAGCGAGATTCATAGAAGCATTCTCAAAAAGGGCAGCCAGAGTTGGAGTGGCAAGTACCCGCAGGCTGCCGGATCCGACATTTACAGCGAGCATATCTTCGGT
>DHOF01000064.1:533-5767 GCA_002411615.1 Ruminococcaceae bacterium UBA5397 | reverse complement strand
GTAAATTGGAGCTGCAAATTGTAAAAGCAGAAGAGGAAGATTTACCACAGGTTGCTGCTTTGGCAAAAGAAATCTGGGAAGAACATTTTACGCCGATCATCGGAGAAAAACAGGTGGCGTATATGGTGGAAAAATTTCAGTCTCTTACTGCGATGCGCCGCCAGACAAAAACGGAGGGATACCGCTATTATCGCTTCTTAAAAGATGGAGTGCTGATTGGCTATACAGGCGTAGCGGTAAACCCCGGTGACGAAGGACGGCTTTTTTTAAGTAAACTGTATCTTAAAAAGGAAGAAAGAGGACAAGGCTTTTCCAGCAGAGCTTTTGATTTCCTCGAAGATCTTTGCCGAAAAGAAGGCCGCCGGTCCGTTTGGCTTACGGTCAATAAATACAACGAAATTCCCCTTGCGGTTTATCGGCATCGCGGATTTCAGATTACCGACAGCGTTGTCACCGATATTGGCAGCGGATTTGTGATGGATGACTACATAATGGAGAAAATTATCTCAAAAACAAAGTAAAATTCACAGAACAATAATAATTGTTATTGATTTTACATTGACTTTCCAAATTTTTCATGATATTATAAAAAACGAAAAGACAAAGAGGGATCACCGTATGAAATTAGGAATTGTAGGACTGCCGAACGTAGGGAAAAGCACCTTGTTCAACGCGATTACAAATGCAGGAGCACAGAGCGCAAACTATCCGTTTTGCACGATCGAACCGAACATCGGGGTTGTGGCGGTGCCGGATAAGCGGCTCAACTGGCTTTCGGATCTTTATCATCCGAAGAAGTTTACGCCGGCTAGCATTGAGTTCGTAGATATTGCGGGCCTTGTAAAAGGAGCCAGCAAAGGCGAAGGACTCGGCAATAAATTCCTTGCGAATATTCGAGAAGTGGATGCGATTGTTCACGTTGTCCGCTGTTTTGAAGATGACGATATTGTCCATGTAGAGGGTAGTATTGATCCAAAGCGTGATATTGAAACAATTAATGTAGAGCTGATCCTTTCAGATTTGGAAGTCTTGGACCGCCGAATTGATAAAACTCAGAAGATGATTAAAGCGGATAAGAAGTACCAGATTGAGCTGGACTTTTTTAAACGCGTCAAAGAAACTTTAGATGCTGGCAAACCTGCACGCAGCGTCGAATGTAACGAAGACGAAGCAGCACTTCTCTCGACCGTCAATCTTCTGACGAATAAACCAATTATCTATGCTGCCAATATGAGTGAGGCGGATTTTAAAGCCGATATTCATCAAAATCATTTTCTTGCGGAAGTTGAAAAGATTGCAAATGAAGAGCATGCGGCGGTATTGCCGATCTGTGCAGAGATGGAAGCGGAAATGGGCGATATGGAGCCCGACGAAAAAGAGTTGTTCCTTGCGGATTTAGGACTAAAAGAGTCCGGGTTGGATCGCTTGATTCGTGCCTGCTATTCCCTTTTGGGACTAATCAGTTTTTTGACTGCCGGAGAACCTGAAGTCCGTGCGTGGACCATTAAAAAAGGGACCAAAGCACCGCAGGCTGCCGGAAAGATTCATACGGATTTTGAGCGCGGGTTTATCCGTGCCGAGATCGTTTCTTTTAAAGATTTAGTGGAATGTGGTTCTATTGCTGCGGCGAAAGAGAAGGGTCTCTACCGCAGTGAAGGAAAAGACTATGTGATGCAGGACGGAGATGTGGTCCTGTTCAGGTTTAATGTTTAAAAAAGTTCTTTTTGGCAATTCTTTTTGAAGAGAAGAAACTTTTTCTTTTCTTTTAGAATTTGCATAAATTAAAAATTAAAATGAAATTAGGAGGTAATTCGTATGGAATTCAAAGGAAGTAGAACAGAAGCAAATTTGGCGGCGGCATTTGCCGGCGAGAGTCGGGCACGCAAT
Organism: Ruminococcaceae bacterium UBA5397; assembly: GCA_002411615.1. GTDB lineage: Bacteria > Bacillota > Clostridia > Oscillospirales > Acutalibacteraceae > Caproicibacterium. The sequence goes on along the minus strand of DHOF01000064.1, from coordinate 3,880 downwards.
AAATATACTTACTATGCAAGCCGGGCAAAAAAAGATGGATATGAGCAGATCGCAGCCATCTTTGAAGAAACAGCAAATAATGAAAAAGAGCATGCGAAACTTTGGTTTAAACTTCTTCATAATGGTGAGATTCCCGATACCATGACCAATTTGGCCGATGCGGCTGCCGGGGAAAACTACGAATGGACCGACATGTATAAGAATTTTGCAGAGGAAGCTGACAAAGAAGGCTTTGCGCAGATTGCACAGACGATGCGCGATATTGCAACGGTTGAAAAATCCCATGAGGAGCGTTATCGCAAGCTGCTTTCTAATTTGAAAGAAGATATCGTCTTTAAATGTGATGAAGAAACAGTATGGGTATGTCGGAACTGCGGCTACATTTATGTTGGCAAGGAAGCTCCAAAAGAATGCCCCGCCTGTAAACACCCGCAAGCTTATTTTGAACGCCGCGCGGTCAACTATTGATTTATAAATTGAATTTTTAATTTTACAAAACCGGTAAACCATTTTTGGCTTACCGGTTTTTCTTATATTTCATTAAAAAATACATAAAAAACAGATCTTACATTTGTAAATATTTTATCTCATGTCCCAAAAATGGGACATGACTCCTAAGCGAAAGAATAAATGTTCGAATAATTATTGCGCTTGTCCAAAGAAGCTCATAGAATAAAAAGAGGAGAGAAAATTTACCCGACCGAGAAATTCAGGAAAGCGAGTGGATTAACGAATGGATTATTTGGCATTATCAAACGAATACTTAGGGGAGGCTCAAAAGTTGAAGGAGGCAATCGTGCCGATTAAGAATCGGCTAAAGCAAAAGAGACTTGGCTTCGAAGAAACGATTTCTCTGCAGCGGCGGCAGGCGATGCTTTATCAGATGTATCTGGAGTGCCGGTGTACCGGTCTCTATTTGAAAAAGCATTACGCATGAGAACAAAACTGCTAAGCCTGGAGGCTCTGAAAAAAGGGATCGCCGCAAAGGAGCCGGAACAGGAAGATCCAAAAAGAGAAAGACTTTGCCAAACAGTAAGACTTGCGATGGAGGAGGAGCTGACTGAGCGGCAGAAAGAATGTCTTTGGCGCCGGTGCGAGGGAGAAGCAATTAAAAAGATAGCGGAAGATTTGGAAATCACACCGCCGACAGTCGAAAAGCATATCAGCGCGGGACTGCGCCGTCTACAGCGAATTTTTCGCTATTATCCTTTCTAGAGAATTCGACTTTTTAGGACCAGAAAGGCGGTAGACAAATTGTGGAAACAAGACTATAATAAAAACGATTCTAATTTGTTAAAAAATACAAAATTAATTTTGGAGTGTGAAACTATGAAGTCTAAAAAGATTCTCGCAGCCTTGATGGCGGGTGCAGTGGCGCTTTGCAGTTCAGGTTGTACGATCGGAGGGGACAAGTCCTGGTGCGCAAAATCGGGAGATACCCAACTTCCGGCGGGGGTTTATATTTATGAACTTTCCAATGCTTATAATCAGGCAAAAACAAAGGCGGGATATACCACCTATATGGATATGAAAACCCAGACGATTGACGGCAAAGATGCGTTTACATGGACGAAAGATACGGCTAAGAATAGTATTAATCAGATCTTTGTCATTGACGATATGATGAAAGATCTGAACCTAACTCTTTCGGATGATGATAATAAAACAATTGACACCAAGACGGCTTCTGATTGGAATGGCTCTTCTTCTAATGTAGGACTTGGTTCTACTTTGGAAAAATATAATATTGCAAAATCGTCTTTCCAAATTGCCAGTGCTGAATATTATGTTAAGTATGAGAAGGTCTTTGAAGCAATCTATGGACAAGGAGGAAGCAAAGAAATCAGCGCAGACGATCAGAAAGCGTATTTTGAAAAGAATTTTGCTTCTTTTGAGATGATTCCGGTTGCTCTTTATAGCATGGATTCCTCAACCGGATCTTACAATGTTATGAAAGATGACGATAAAGCAAAGATCAAAACAGAACTGGAAGGCTATGCAAATGAAGTAAAAGGCGGTAAAAAATCCATGTCTGATGTGGGAACGGATTATAAGAATGCACACTCCGACACCGTTACCGCTTCTCCCTATCAGGATGTCACAACCGATTTGAAAATCAGCGGATATCCCACCGACTTGGTTACAGGCATTCAAAATATGAATAGTGGAGATGTACAGGTGCTTGATATTGGTTTCGCTTATATCCTTGTCAGCAAGCGCGATATTAAGACCCAAACAGATACAGAACTGCAGAAAGAGCAGACAAAGCTTTCCGTCCTGAATGGACTTAAAGGGGACGAATTCCAGCAGGATATTGAACAGAAAGCAGAAAATTATACGAATGCAACCTTCAATACTGCCTGCATCAACGCTTATACCCCGGATTTGTTCTATACAACTCCATCCAGCAGCGCGGTGGACGCCTCTTCGACAGATACTTCTTCCGATACCACCAGTACTTCTGATACGGTCAGCAGTACGAGTTCCGCAGCATAACGAAAGATCATGATATATGGGGCCTAGCCTCATGATAATAACGGATTTTTAGAAAAAGACAGCGACACAAGAATTTTTGCTTGTGCCGCTGTCTTTTGTTTTGAACTTTAAAATAGTACAACAATATCTCCGCGGACTGCACAGTCCCCTTCATAGCTTTGCGTCTTTCCGGTTTTTAGGTCATAAATTGAATAAAAAACAAAAGTGCTCTTTTCATCGGACATCTCATAGCGTGCTAAAACATAGCGGTCATTGAGACAGGTGATAAAATCCCCCATTTCAGTGCTGTAACAGGCATCTACCGAACTGTGAAGAATTCCTTTTACATGAATTCCTTTTTTACAGCGATTGATTCGAAAGACCCGGCATTCCCCGTCAATCTGAAATTGCGCGTCTTTATCGTCCCCTGTAAGAGTCAGACTTGCGGCAACTGTTTTATGTCCGGTTTCTTTATTGACCGCAATCAGCCGTTGGTCGTTTTTCGGGAAATACAAAGCCCGAAAATAAAGGGCGTTTTCATCCTGACCGGCATAGCGAACAAGCCCGTCGGTGCCGGCGCGGAGAATACAGTCCATCGGCAATTCGCTCTTTCCATAATGGATGGCGTCTAATATTTCGCTTTGCATCCCCAGAAAAACAGAATCGGAAATGTCGTCTCCAAGCCACCGTTTATCCTGATAGCACTTTCGCTTGTCTTCTTCCGTACCGTGAGGCTGCAGCAAAAGGAGCTGCGGGATTTCCCCGCCGGTAAACGGAATAAGCGCTGCACCCGCACAGATTCGTTTATCCCGAATGCTGCGGCAGCGGCCGGTTTCCAAATCGTAAAGATAAGCTGCCCGAGAGTTTCCCGT
>DHOF01000064.1:0-226 GCA_002411615.1 Ruminococcaceae bacterium UBA5397 | reverse complement strand
TGGTCAAAATTCTTTTCTTTGCCTTCTTTGGTGAGCCGCAGGACCCATGCTTCCCCGCTGCCGTTTTCCATCACAACGAGAAAATCAGTGGAAAACGAAAAATAGTGCATCATATAGCCGGGCTTTTGTACGAGATAATTTGCGAGCATATCCTCTTTTTGAGTAGCACTGTTATAACGCAGCAGGAAGAGACTTTGCTTGCCGTCCTCTATTTTTTCTTCTGCAT
>DHOF01000029.1 GCA_002411615.1 Ruminococcaceae bacterium UBA5397 | reverse complement strand
CTGGTAATTAATTCTCCGCCGGCATGTCCACCCAGATCACAAAGAGGATTTTCCGCAAAGGTCAGCACTGTCGGCGAAAGTCCAGGCAAATCCATTGTCTGAGCGATTACCTTCTGGTGCCCCAGATGAATCCCATCGAATGAGCCCAATGCCACCGCAGTAGCCACCGGGGATTCTTTCAGCGATTCATATACCTTCATTTGAGTTCCTCCTGATCCATAAAAATTTTCAACACCCGAAGAGCGTCTTCCTGCCATTCTCCCAGCCCTAGAAACTGTCCTTCGGGACTTTTTATCCGAAGAGGAGTATCTTTTGGAAATTTTTGTTCCCCAAAACGTTTGGGGTCAAGCCAGCCTCCATTTAAAAAGCGCTTTGACTGCGCTTTGCTTACAACGACTTTCGGATATTCCCCAAAAAGAGATTCTATGGGCAACACCTTTTTTAAAAGCTCCTCTTTTCCCATCGTTTTTGCTTTTAAAAGCGGGGTTGCCATATCGATCGAAAATCCAGCAGCCGCAAGCCTTCTCAAATTCGTCATGACTCCGCCGCAGCAGCCGGACTTTTTCCCTAAATCATCGATCAGCGTCCGGACGTAAGTCCCTTTTGAGCAGGTAAGCTCGAAAGCGCCGCTCCGGGTTTTCTCATCATATTCCAAAAGCTTTAGCCGATAGATCGTAACCGGGCGGGCAGAGCGTTCTACTTCGACCCCCTGCCTTGCCAAATCATAAAGCCGCACTCCGTTTTTTCGGATTGCGCTGTACATTGGCGGTACCTGCAAAATTTCTCCCTCAAAAGTTCGCATCGTCTCCCGCAAAGCTTCTTCGGGAACCGATTTTTCATCCTCTCCGAGGAGCTGTCCGGTGCGATCTAAAGTATCGGTTCGCTTTCCAAGCAAAAATTCCGCACGATAAATTTTGGGCCGTTCTTCTAAAAAAGAAATCGCTCGGGTTGCTTTCCCCAAAAGCAGCGGCAAAACGCCTGTTGCCATTGGATCAAGCGTTCCGGTATGCCCGATTTTCCGCTCTCCAAAAAGGTGGCGCATCACAGCAACTGCATCAAATGAAGTAAATGTTTCCGGTTTATCAAGGATAAATACACCATTCATTCCGAATCCAACACTTCTTCGCAGGCACCAACGATCTGTTTTTTCGCTTCTTCCAAAGAACACTGGAGCGAGCAGCCGGCAGCTCCTGGATGGCCGCCGCCGCCAAATTTCGCACAAATATTAGAGGCATTCAGCGGGTGCAGGGCACGCAAAGAAATCTTAACGGAACCATCCGCTTTTTCCCTTAAAGTAACCCCGATGCGAACCCCTTCGATCTGCCTTGGGAGAGAAGCTAGGCCTTCGGTTTCTTCTTCTGAAATTCCTGAATCTTCCACCATTTTTCTGGTAATTGCAATCACTGCAATTCTGTTTTGAGCAAAAAACTCCAAAGTTTCCAAGACCTGCTGTTCCAAACGAATCCGGTCACGGCTTTTTGTTTCAAACATCAAATGATTGATGGTAGAAGCCTCTACATGACATTCCAAAAGCTTTGCCGCAATACGGTGCGTTTTCGGAGTCACATTAATATACCGAAAGCAGCCGGTATCGGTAGAAATCCCAGTATAAATCGCAGTTGCAATCGGCAAAGTAAGCGGGACTTCCAAATATTTAAGCAGATCATAAATGATCTCGCAGGTTGCCGCCGCTTTAGGGTCTACATAATACCGCTCTGCATAGTGCATATTGCTGGGATGATGGTCAATACAAAGTTCCACTTTTCCGCCCCACTGGGACAAAAGAGGTTCTTCCAAAAGTTTTTCGTCTGCTACATCTACCGCGACAATGGTTTTGGGGGTAAACTCCTGCTCCGGAAGTTCTTGGAACAGAAACTCAAATTTTTTCCCGATCTTATCACTGCAGCGAACCTGTGCTTTTTTTCCAAGGCTGCGCAGAGCAAGGCAAAGCGCTGCCCCAGATCCCAAGGTATCGCCATCAGGAGAAGCATGGCAAAGAATCAGAATATCCTCCCGGCTTTTTAAAAAAGCGGCAGCTTCATTCAGCGTGATGGTCATCTTTTTCCTCCAAATCATTGAGCACTTTCGAGATGTGCGCACTGTATTCAATAGAATCTGTTGCTTTAAAAAGCAGCGCCGGAACATGACGCAAATGAAGTCGTTCTCCTAATTCCCGGCGAATAAATCCGGAGGCGGATTTTAATCCTTCAACGGCACGTTTTGCGCGGGGAAGTCCTTCCATATCACTGACGTAAACCGTACAATACGAAAGATCAGAGGTAACTTCTACCCGCACAATTGAAAGGAGGGTACAAGTTACCCTCGGGTCTTTGAGTTCACGAAAAATTGCAGTCAGCTCCCGGCGGATATCCTCCGTCGTGCGTCCCATACGATGGCTTGGCATTGAGGCAAAGCCTCCTTTCTCATTCTTGCAAAAAGGGATCCGCCGCACCACAAATAAGGCGCAGGGCGGTCCCTTCTTGTTGGTTTTCCCTTTTATTCCTCGCGATATTCTTCCATCTGGAAAGCTTCGAGAATATCTCCGGCTTTTACGTCATTGAATTTCTCAAGACAAATACCGCAGTCGTAGCCTTCGGCTACTTCTTTTACATCATCTTTAAAGCGACGCAGAGAGGCAATTTGATCCTCTGTAATGACGATTCCGTCACGGACAACACGGATCTGTGCCGAACGTAAAATCTTTCCACTCATTACATGCGCACCAATTACAGTGCCGACACTGCTGATCTTATAAACTTCACGGCACTCGGCACGGCCCAGCTGAATCTCGCGTACTTTCGGAGCAAGCATGCCCTTCATTGCAGACTGCACATCTGCGATACAGTCATAAATCACGCGGTAAAGCCGCAGCTCTACACCGTTCTGCTTTGCATTCTCCTCCGCTACCGGGTCCGGACGGACATTAAAGCCTACCACAATTGCATTGCTGGCCGTTGCAAGCATGACATCGCTTTCGTTAATTGCACCGACGCCGCCATGAATCACATTCACGCGCACTTCACTGTTGCTGAGTTTTTCCAGTGACTGGCGAACTGCTTCTACAGATCCCTGTACATCTGCTTTTACAATGATCTGCAGTTCCTTCATATCGCCTTCCTGCATCTGCTCA
>DHOF01000052.1:21063-28087 GCA_002411615.1 Ruminococcaceae bacterium UBA5397 | reverse complement strand
CGAACCATTGCCACTGCCCGTATGTAATCACAGATTTTCTGCGGGTTCATAGTTCCAAGCGTGCTTTCCGTATGGACATTATAATAGTAAAGTCCATTTGGAATCAAAACGACTTTATCCGCACAGGCAAAAACCCGGTGCAGAACTGCCAAATCTTCAAAACACATTTTGGGAAAAGTTACATGAGACGCGATAATCACGCTTTTCTCTATCATCTTGCTCCACCAAAAGCTCTGAATCTGATAATCACGAATCAGCTTCTGCAATCCCTTTTCGGTATTCATCACATGATAAGCTCGGAATGGATACGGCAAATAAAATCCGCTAAAAACAAAATGCCAATCATAGGAACAGCAAGCGATCTGAGCATCATTTTTTTTACACGCCTGATAAAGCTTTTCGAGATACTTCCTCGATACATAATCATCTCCATCTACAAAGCAAATATACTTTCCCCGCGCCTGCTTGAGGCCATTTTGCCGTGCAACTGAAACGCCTGAATTTTTTTGATTCAAGATGCAGACATTAGAATATTTTTGTTCCATGTTCTGTAATATCTTTAAAGACTCATCCGTACTTCCGTCATTCACTGCAAGAATTTCATAAGGAACCTTAATCGACTGTTCCGCAAGCGTAGAAATGCACTTCTCAACAAACTCTCCCACATTATAGACCGGCACGATGACGCTGATCTCGGGATTTTCAACACAAAACGCCACTGTGATCCGTCCTTTCTTCTCCAATATTTCCGGATTTTTTGCAAAAGGCATGTGCAATACTATATTTAGTTATTTTCTCAAATTCAAGCCAAAAAGTCAAGTTTTTCTCTTGCCCATAAAATGGGCTGAACCGAAAATAACGGTTCAGCCCATCTTGATATTTTTTTAACCATTTTTAGGCAGCTTTTGAGCTTCCGGAAACAGAAGGACTTTCTCCCTGTTTTGAGCTTCCGGAAACAGAAGGGATTTCTCCCTGCTGCGGTTTTGTACTGCTCCCTGTATTGTTTCCCGTATCACTAGAAGAAGGCCCTGTGGTGTTATCCGAACCTTGCGAAATTGCTCCTGCTGTTCCTACCGAAGGCTGCTCCGTCTGGCTCGTATTATTTTCGGCATCATTATTTGTTCCTGCAGAACCGGATGAAGCTGCTTCTTTGTTGGAATAATAAGAACTGGGCAGCTGTTCTGAGCGCACCTTTGCGCCATTCTTATAGTAAGTCCGCTGTGCATCTGCTGTTATGGCACCTTTATCATCTTTACTTGCCTGCCACGAAGAAACTTCTATATTATCCCATGTTCCATCATTATATCCATAAATCGTGCAGAACATCGTATTCCCGTTAGAGCCGCTTACTATAAACATCGGATATTTCGTGGGATTTTTAAACTGCAGATCCGCGCTTGGCCAGCTGACTGTTGCATCCAGTCCCAAAGGCACATAAGAAGAAGCATAAGTATGATTGTAGCGAACAGTGATATCGCACGCTGAGCGCAGCGCAGCGCCATAAATCGTCGTGCTTGCCTGGCAGATCCCGCCACCATAAGAATCTACTACTTTCCCATCCACGATTGCTCCGGCCGACTTATATCCGGCAGCTTCATCACAGGCTCCTACCGTATTGAGGAAAGAAAACGTCCCTCCGGCCTGAATAATTGTTCCATTAGCCGTCGCCAAAGCGCGTGCCATATTAAACGTACCGTTCGCATTATTTGTGGAAACCGTGCTGAAAGTTCCCAATTTCACCGTGTTTTTCTGAATATCATCCGCTGTAACCTGCGGCTCTACGGTTTTCACTGTAAGAGTCACGCTGCCGGTTTTATTTCCCTCATCCAAGATTTTCTGAACATCTTGAAGCATTTGGTCATTCTCTACCTGTACCCCCGTTTGCGCCGCATCACAGGTAACCTTTCCGGAAGAAGAATCAAATGATTTTGCCTGTGCATCCTTTGCCTCTTTATTAAGAGGTGCTACCGCATTTTCCAATGCAGTCTTTAAACTTGACTGATCAACGGTCGTTGAAAGAGAAAAATTTTCCGCCGTTGTCGCTTGGAGTGCTTCTCCCAACACTTCATCCGTATTACAGGTGACCTTAAAATCTTGGTCCGACACGGTAAAAGTTTGATCCTGGTATTTGAGTTCAAACCGATATCCGGAAGTTTTTTGCTTTTCTGTATCCGCAAGTGCATCTTTTGCCTGTTCCATAGTCTTGCCGCTTAAATCAATTCCGTCTACGGTCACCCCATTTGCAAAAGTATTCGCACTTCTCCATGGATTTGAAAGCTTCCCCTGTCGAATCAAAGTAAACACAATGACCCCAACGATAACCAAAGCGCCAATCACAGAAGCTAAACAGATAAAAATAACCTTTTTTTTATGTCTGTTGGACTTCATCATGTTTCTTACAGGTTCAGACTGGCAATGCTGCATATATATATCCCCCTATAAAGGGGAATCCTGAAGAATCCCCCTAAAAACACATTTTATTCCAATTTTCTTCTTTTTTCATTATAGTAACTTTGGGATTGCGTGTAAAGTTACAGCTTTGCAAACAAGTGCCTTTTTAGCAAAAACGCCATGTAGAAAAAACAGAAAGTTTATGCTATAATTTCTATGAATATTTTAAAGGAGTGATGATTTGAAAATTATGATTCTCTCTGCCGCGGCAGGCGGTGGACATTTACGTGCAGCTCATGCAGTAGAAGATTATATCAAGCAGAATGTACCAAACGCTGAAGTTTTGGTTGCAGATGCACTAAAAAATGTCAGTGCAGCGCTGGACTGGACCTGCTGTGACGGCTACAAGCTGATCGCCAAAAACGCGCCAAAGTTTTTTGGCTCTCTCTATAAAGCAACAAATAAAGATACCCCCCTCAACAGCCTGATGGTCCGTATTAATCACAGTGCGGCGCAAAAGCTGATTCCTCTATTAGAAAAGGAAAATCCCGATGTGATTTTAAGCACCTATCCTTTTGCAACCGAAATGATTTCCAATCTGAAACGAGAGGGTGTCCTGAAAGTCCCGCTTATCTGCCTGATGACGGACTACGGCCCGCACATGGCATGGATTGCCTCCAATGTAGATGCCTATGTTGTCAGCACCGCAGATATGATTGACGAAATGGAAACAATGGGGGTTCCGCGGGTATTAGTCCATCCTTTTGGGATTCCAGTAGGGGATGCCTTCTTTAAAAAAGAAGATCGCCGCTCTGTTCGTATTCGTCTGGGGCTTGATCCGGACAAGCCTACGATTCTGATTATGGCAGGCTCTTTCGGCGTGACGCGCGTTCTGCGGATCTATGAACGAATCACTGCTCTGCCGCAGGATTTTCAAATGGTTGTGATTACCGGCAAAAATGAAAGACTCTATGAAATGTTTAAAGAAAAAGCCGTTCCTCACAGCAAAAAGTCGACAAAGCTCATCTACTTTACAGATGAAGTGGAATCTTATATGCACGCTTCGGATCTTTTGGTCACAAAGCCAGGTGGTCTGACCGTCAGCGAAGCGCTTGCCTGCGGAATTCCGCTGGCTGTGTTTGACGCAATTCCCGGTCAGGAAGAAGACAATACCGATTTTCTTTTGAACCATAACATGGCGGTGGAACTGGGCAGTGGAAAAGACTGTGCAGCGATTATCTCGGACCTTTTGAGCAATGAAGAAGAACTGAAAAAGATGCGCGCTTCCTGCGAAGAATTTGATAAGACAGATTCCAAAAAGCAGATCTTTTCACTCATGGAAGACCTTATGAAGGTTTATCACACCGGCCCTTATGCAGCCGTTCCCTCTCCGCAGGAACGGCTCAAGTCTCTCAATAATCCCACCTAACCGAGTTTTATGCTGCTTTGTCCAAAATCATTCCATGAAAACAAAGGGGATCGACTTTCCGTTCAAATTTTTGTTGGAAAGTCGATCCTTTTTTATTTTACCTGTATGAAATTCGAAACTCTGCAAATAAATGACTTGATCTGTATCCGTGCATTCTTTGCTTCTTGGCTGGCGCGCCGCCGGCAAAAAGCAGCCGATTGATTCTCTTTGATTCAGTTGCTTCCAAACTTTTGTGGGTGTATAATAAAAATTCAATCATATACAAAACAGGAGGATCATCTTGCAGGAGATTTATCTTGATAATTCGGCTACCACAAAGGTTTGCGAAGAAGCCGCTAAAACAGCATTTTCCCTCATGACAGAAACTTACGGAAATCCCTCTTCTCTGCACAAAATGGGCTTTGAGGCAGAAAAAGCTCTACGCCTTGCGCGCGAACAGGTCGCAAAAGTGTTGAGTGCCCAACCGGATGAAATTATTTTTACATCCGGCGGAACCGAAGCGGACAACCTTGCGCTTTTTGGGGCGACACACGCCCGAAAGAAGCGTGGAAAACGCATTGTTTCTACCGCAATCGAGCACCCGGCTGTGCTTAATACGTTACATTCGCTTGAGGAAGAAGGCTTTGAAGTCCTCTATCTCATGCCGGACAAAGAAGGTCACATCTCTCCGGAACAAGTCTTTGAAGCTGTCAACCCGGATACCATTCTTGTCAGCATGATGGCAGTCAATAATGAAGTTGGAACGATTCTCCCGATTGAAGCTGCCCATATGGCAATTGAATCTTCGGGTGCGCCTGCGCTGCTTCATGTAGATGCGGTACAGGCATTTGGCAAACTTCCGCTTTCTCCAAAGCATTTAGGGATTGATCTTTTATCCATCAGTGCCCATAAAATTCACGGGCCAAAAGGGGTCGGCGCTCTTTATCTGAAAAAAGGCATTACAATCCGTCCCCATACCTTCGGCGGCGGACAGGAAAGAAATCTTCGTCCCGGTACAGAGGCGATGCCCCTCATCGGTGCTTTCGGCACTGCCTGCTCCGTTTTACCGAGTCCTCTTGTCTCCCGTAAAAAGGCACAGGCTCTTTCTGATCTTCTTTTTGAGACACTGGCTTCTGTTCCGGGAGTCGTCCGCAACAGTCCAACGGATGCACTTCCCTTTGTGTGCAATCTTTCTGTTCTTGGAATTCGTGCAGAAACCATGCTGCATTTTCTTTCTTCGAAAAATATTTATGTCAGCTCCGGCTCTGCATGCTCCAAAGGAAAGAAGAGTCCCGTCCTTTCTGCCATGAAACTTTCAAGCGAACGGATCGATTCTGCTCTGCGAGTCAGCTTTTCCCGCTATAACACGGAAGAGGACGTTCTCGCCTTCTGCGACGCCATAAAGGAAGGAATTCGTTCCCTTCAGCATGTATAAAATTTCTCAATTAATTCAAAATAAACATAGAAACGGATTCTTATCATGAAAGAAATTATTCTGATTAAACTAGGCGAATTGGTATTAAAAGGACTCAACCGCCAAACCTTTGAACAAACTCTGCTCAAAAATATTCGCAGAAGAATTGCGCCCGCCGGAAAATTTGAAATACGTTCGCTGCAGTCTACCATTACGGTGACTCCGCTTTCCGACGACTGCGATATGGACGAAGCCTCCGAACGAATCGGAAAGATTTTCGGTATTGCCACCTACTCGAGAGCCTGCGTTACCGAAAAGAGCATGGAAAAAATTCTGCCTGCCTGCGCGGAATATCTGAAATATCAGTTACTTTCCGCCAAAACGTTTAAGGTGGAAGCAAAGCGCAGCGATAAAAAATTCCCGCTCAATTCTCCCCAGATCAGTGCTGAGACCGGTGCTTATCTACTGGAAAAGTTTCCGAATCTTTCGGTTGATGTTCACAATCCTGATCTAATCGTGCGCGTGGAAGTACGTGATTTTGCAGCTTATATCCACGGTGAACCGCTGCGCGGGGCGGGCGGAATTCCCGTGGGCACCGGCGGAAAAGCTGCGATTCTGATCAGCGGCGGAATTGACAGTCCGGTTGCCGCATGGATGATGGCACGCCGTGGGTTGGAACTCTCTGCCGTACATTTTGCAAGTCCGCCCTATACGAGTGAACGTGCTGAACAAAAGGTAGTCGATCTGCTCACCGAAGTGAGCGCTTACGCCGGTAGAATTTATATGTTTACCGTACCGTTTACTCATATTCAAGAAGCGATCCGCGACCATTGCCCCGAAGAATATTTTACCATTCTGATGCGCCGCTTTATGATGAAGGCCGCAGAACGAATCGCGCAAAAAGAGGACTGCCGCGCACTGATTACCGGGGAAAGCCTCGGCCAGGTGGCAAGTCAGACTCTGCAGGCAATCTGCTGCACCGACGAAGCTTGTTCCATGCCTGTTTTCCGTCCTCTGATCGGGGACGACAAGCGGGATATCGTTGCAATGGCTCAAAAAATCGGTACTTTTGAAACTTCTATTGAGCCCTTTGAAGATTGCTGCACTGTCTTTACCCCAAAGCATCCCCGCACTCGCCCAAATCTGAAAGATGTTTTAGAGGCAGAATCCGTACTCCCCGTAGAAGCACTTCTCGACGAATGTGTACAAAACGCAACCGTTCGCCGGATTCCCGTTTAGAATCTTGATTCTTTCGGCCGTAAAATCGGCCGTTATTAAAAATTAGGAGGGATCTCTTTACTATGAAAGCTGAAATTATTTCGGTCGGCACAGAACTTCTTCTCGGTCAGGTGATCAACTCCGACACTGCTTATGTAGCACGCAGTCTGGCTGCTCTTGGCATTGATGTACAACATTCCAGTATTGTCGGTGATAACTCCGAAAGGCTTACCACCGCACTCACCGATTCTTTTTCCCGCGCAGATTTAATCGTCACCACCGGCGGCCTTGGCCCCACCGGAGATGATTTAACAAAAGAAACCTGCGCACGTCTCGCGGGGCGTCACCTCGTACAGGATAAAAAGAGTCTCGAACGCCTCAAAGAATATTTTAAAGGCCGGGACTGCGGCCCTAACCAGCTAAAACAGGTCATGCTGCCGGAAGACTGCACCGTTCTCCAAAACGATCACGGTACCGCTCCCGGTTGTGCATTTACCACCAAAGACGGAAAAGTGGTCGTAATGCTGCCCGGTCCTCCGTCAGAGCTGGTTCCCATGATGGAAAATTATGCAATGCCGTTTCTTTCCAAATTG
>DHOF01000052.1:7931-20806 GCA_002411615.1 Ruminococcaceae bacterium UBA5397 | reverse complement strand
ATTTTGGATTTGACCGAAAACAAAAATCCGACTGTTGCAACGTATGCAGCTACCAACGAAATGTATGTCCGGGTCACCGCTAAAGCTTCCACTAAAAAGGAAGCACAAAGATTATGTAAACCTATGGTGCGTGAAGTCTGCAATCGCCTTGGAGACGCAGTCTATGGAATCGACGTGAAAAGTCTTGAAGAAGTAGTCGTCAAATCGCTCACAGAGCAGAAAATGACACTGGCAACAGCAGAAAGCTGCACCGGCGGGCTGGTCGCAAAACGAATTACGGATATTCCCGGCTCTTCTGCCGTTTTTCATATGGGAGCGGTCACCTATTCCAACGATATTAAAACAATGCTGTTAGGCGTTCCGGAAGAGTTACTGCGCAAAAAGGGTGCAGTCTGCCCGGAGGTTGCCGCCGCAATGGCAAAAGGTGTTCGGGAAAAAGCAGGCGCCGATTTCGGCATTGGCATTACCGGAATTGCCGGTCCGGACGGCGGAACTGCCGAGAAACCGGTTGGACTGATTTATATTGGACTTTGCGATGGCTGCAGCACTTGGATTCGCGAATTGAACCCGAAAAATGGTTATATCCGAGAGCGTTCCTTTCTGCGCTTAGCCGCCGCAAATAATGCGCTTGATATGCTGCGCCGTCGTCTTTTAGGATTGCCTGATATCGAAGTGCCAGCATTCCATCACGAACGCCGCGGCAAATAAAAATTACAACCAGAGAGGAAGATTTGCCCAAATGGATACCGCTGTTATTTTTTATGAAGCACATCGCACCAGCATTTGCCAGGAACTTCTGGGGCACAGCGGAATCACTTTTACTGCAATCCGCACTGCAACGAATCTAAAGCGACTGCACGCTGCTTTAGCCGAGCTTTTAAAGGAAAGCCCTGTCGTTCTAATTGTCGGGCCCGCCGAAGGCGGACAGCCGGAATGCACATTGGAGATTTGCCGAATTCTGGGGGTCCCCACAAAAGGAGGACGTCCTGACGGTGTTTTAAGGCTCTCCGGCCTCAAAAATACAAAAGGATATTTGATCGAAAGCCTCAGTCAGGCAATTGCGCTTCTTCCGGACGACCCGGATTCTTTGGGAGCAATGCTTCCTGATTTAAACCGTCGGCTGCGGGACAAATTCAGCCTTCCGGCTCCTCGACCGGAATTACATCTTGACTATCAAAATCTTGTAACAAATTCCATGGACCAGAAGGAGGAGTCCCGATGATTTCTGATCTTATGCCTCAGATGAAAACTGCAAATTTGCTAATTCATTTTTTACAGGGGACTCCCGAACAGATTTCACCTTACCCGTTTGTTCCTTATCCAAGCCGTCAGAATCCGGATGGAAAAATCTATGGCATGGAGCGCGAGGTTCCCGAAGCAGAAGGGGTTCCCAGCCGCACAATCGCCGATTTTTATGCTGCGCTTCGCGATTGTCCTGATATCCGGGTTCACAGCATTGCCATCATGCGCCACGGAAAAATGATTACGGAAAGCAGCTTTCAGCCCTATTCCAGCGGATGCCCCCATATGATGTTTTCCCTTTCCAAAAGTGTCGTCGGCATGGCTGTGGGACTCGCTGTAAAAGAAAACCTTTTTTCGGTGGATGATAAGCTGGTCGACCTTTTCCCTGAGATCCGACCGCCGTTTCGCAGTGCGCGCTTTAACAATATTACGGTACGCCATCTGCTTACGATGACTTCCGGCGTTAAATATAACGAGGTATTCAGCATTACCGATAAAGACTGGGTGAAAGGCTTTCTCTCTTCCGACTGTCTTTTTGAACCCGGAACCGCATTTTACTACAACAGTATGAATTCCTACATACTTTCGGCGCTTATCTGTAAAAAATCAGGGACGTCCCTTGTCGATTTTCTGATGCCGCGCCTCTTTTCTCCACTCGGAATCCCCAAACCACGCTGGGAAACCTGCCCCATGGGAATTGAAAAAGGCGGCTGGGGGCTGTATCTGCGCTCAATCGATATGCTGAAACTCGGCCAGCTTTATCTGCAGCATGGTGCTTGGAAAAATGGCAATAAAAAGATTCAGGTTATCCCTGAGCAATGGGTCATCGACAGTACTTCGAACTGGATTCCTTTTGAAGAGGGAAACCGCTCCTCCGGATATGGATATCAGATTCGGCAGTTTCCTGCAAAAGATGCCTATCAGTTTAACGGTGTCTTCGGACAATATGTAGTCGTTCTGCCGGCCCGCGATATGGTAATTGCTATCACCAGTGGAAGCGGCCAGCTTTTTCATGATTCCTCTCTGGAAATTATTGAAAAATTCTTTGGGGACAAAGCTGAGCCTCTTGCAGAAATGCCTCTTCCGAACGACGTAATGGCCGTCAAAAAACTTTTAGACGTAATTGATTATCTCTATGCAGAACCAACCCCTAAAAAGCAGGTTCCCGCTCTGGAAGAGCCTCCTCAAAAAGGGCTCTCCCGCTTATTCCACGCATTGAAAGGTTCTCCGAAGCCAAAGCATATTCCTTCGATTCCGCCGCTCTCAAAGACCATTCCGGCAGGTGATTTCCTGTTGGAAGACGGATTCGCTTCTTTGATGCCTTTGATTCTGCGCAGTGTTACGAACAATTTTCCATCTTCGCCAAAGGCAGTTCGGTTTTCCTTTGAACCGGATCTTTGCCGCTGCACCTTTCTCTGTGGAGAATCTGAGATTACGATTGACGCGGGTCTGCAGACAAATGCCATTCGCAGTTGGATTCGATTAGGCGGCGAGGATTACTTTATTGGTTCTTCTGCAGAGCTCACTACAGATGAGGAAGACCGTACCGTCCTAAAGCTGTATATTCATTTTCTGCAAGCACCCTGTACGCGTCTAATGAAATTTATTTTCTATAAAGACGGTCATAAAGTATTCCTGCGGATGGACGAACTCCCAAGCGTTAAAACCGCTACGGAAATGCTTTTTGGTTTAGTAGACAGCGGAAGCGGCAGTCTCAAAGAGATAACGATGGAGGCAATTTCCAAAAATCGTCTGCGGCAGCGCGCAAAAGAAATCATGCGTCCCCGTGTAAAAGGGACCTTGCTTTCGGATGGGCTGGATAGACCATCCGAAGGAAATGATTCTGAGAGTTGAATTTTATTCAGTCTTACTTTGTTTTTACAATCATATAAAAAAGGACGCCTTCTAATCAAAAGGCGTCCTTTTTTTGCAGTTTTATATCAATTTCCATCTTCAATCGAGATTTCATTAAACCGATCCGTCAGGTCACGGACTTCCAAAGAATTCTTTTTCTCTCCTTCATGGTCCAAAACAATTTTTCCGCGGTGCATCATGAGAAGACGATCTCCATAACGCACTGCAAACCGCAGGTTATGCGTAACCATCAGTGCCGTCAAATGCTTTTCCTTGACGACCCGCTCCGTCAGTTCCATTACTGTCTCGCTGGATCGCGGGTCCAACGCTGCCGTATGCTCATCAAGGATCAGCAGATCAATCGGCGTCATGGTGGCGATCAAAAGTGCCAAAGCCTGACGCTGCCCGCCGGAAAGGCTTCCAACCGTGACCTCCAGCTTATCTTCCAATCCCAGCTTTAAAAGCTCTAACTGGCTGCGGTAAGCATCTATCCGTTTGCGATTTACCCCATGAGCAAGACCATAGGGTTTTCCTTTTTGATCGGCAAGCGCCATATTTTCGAGAATGGTCAGCTGCGGGCAAGTTCCCTTTGCAGGATCTTGAAACACACGCCCGATAAACCGGCTGTGCGCATATTCCGAAAGCTTGGTAATCTCCCGATCCCTCACAAAAATTTTTCCGCTGTCCACTGGAATGGAACCGCAGAGCAAATTAAGGATCGTTGTTTTTCCGGAACCGTTGCTCCCCACAACCGAAACGAAGGAACCCTCCCTAATGGTCAGGTTAAAATTCTCAAAAAGAGCAACTTCATTCACCTCGTCCGGATGAAAAGCTTTCGCAATCTGTTCCATTCGAACCAAAGGTTTAGATTCTTGTTGGATCGACATGCTGTTTTTTCCTCCTTCCTAAAGTGAATTGATTCCCCACCAAAGCAATGGTAAAGATGACCGCCATCAAAAGCTTTAAATAATTGGTATCAAGTCCCATCTGCATTGCTCCTGCAAGGCAGGCTTTATAAAGGATTGCACCGCAGACAACTGCACTCGTTGCACGCATGAACTTGACTTTCCTGAAAACGGTCGTTCCAATAATGACCGAAGCAAGCGCCATGACAACCATCCCGGTTCCGCTCGCTACATTAGCGGAACCGGCCTGCTGTGCCAAAATACTGCCGGAAAGCGCCGTACAGCCGTTTCCAATCATCAGTCCAAGAATTTTCATGCTGCCTGGATCTTTTCCCAGTGAAATCACATACTGAGCATTGTCTCCTGCCGCGCGCAGCAGCAATCCGGAACGTGTTCGCAAATAAGCATCCGTTAGATACTTAATGAAAAGACAAACGGCTGCCGCCAAAATTACCACTCGAAACTGCGCGGCTGCATTCGGCAAAAGCATCGCAATCCCCGAATTAAAAATCGTGTTGGAATTAAAGATCGTGACCGTCGCTTTTCCACCCATAATGGTTGCCAGATTGACGCTCCAAAGAGCAGTCATAACCAAAATTCCAGAGAGCAGATCAGTAATGTGAAGCTTCACATGCAAAAGCCCTGTTACTCCGCCTGCGATTGTTCCCGCGAAAAATGCACACAAACATGCAAGCCACGGATTCATTCCATGCGAAATCAACACCGCCGTAAGGCAGGCCCCCATTGGAAAAGTTCCATCTACAGACAAATCCGGGAAATCCAGAACGCGGTAGGTGATATAAACACCGACCGCCATAATTCCGTAGATGAATCCCTCCTCGAGAATCGCTAGAATTAGATTAAAAAACACATCCATGCTTTCTTTTCAGCTCTCTTTCCAAAACCCATTCTATAAAAAGGCGCTTTTTATTTTGCAGAAGTCACTTTTTCTGCCGTCTGATATTCACTCGGAAGACTCAGTCCCATTTCCTGCAAGACCGTTTCGTTATAAACAGGGGCAGCATCTTCTACCGTATAAACCGGCAAATCGGAAGGCTTTGCCTCTCCCTTAAGAATTTTTGCCGCCATCAGGCCGGTTTGTTTCCCAAGCGCCACATAATCAATGCTCTGGCTTGCAAGGCAGCCGTTCTTCACCTGTTCCACTTCGCTGCCGAATACCGGAATTCCAGCCTTTTTAGCAGCCTGCAGTTCACTCGAAAGATTGTTAACAACATTATTATCTGTAAAGTTATTAAAGCAATCTACCCCTTTTGCAGCCAATGCTGTTGCACCAGAAGCAACTTCGCTGGAATTGGTTACGCCCTGTTCGACAACCTCAAAGCCTTCGTCTGCCGCAATTCCCTTAAACTTTTCCAACATAGAGATTGAGTTCGGTTCGCTGGTCGTATAAAGAATTCCAATTTTTTTCGCATTGGGTAAAAATGCACGAATCATCTTAACCTGCGCTTCCAGAGGAAGTACGTCGCTGCTTCCGGTACAGCTGGTTCCCGGATTGTCAAGACTTTTAACAAGCTGTGCCCCGACCGGATCATTGACCGCTGTAAAGACGACTGGTGTTCCGGCATTTTTGGTAGCTCCGTATGCACTCAGTGCCGCAGGTGTTGCGATTGCGCTAATCATATCATAATTTTTCGCCGCAAGACTCTTTGCAATCATATCGGCATTGGCGGTTTCTCCCTGTGCATTCTGAAAATCGATCGTCAGATTCTCGCCCTCTTTAAATCCGCCTTCGGCAAGACCCTCTTTAAATCCCTCATAACAATTATCGAGGGAAGGATGCGTCGCAAACTGAATGACCCCGATTGTCTTTTTTTCTGACGCC
Organism: Ruminococcaceae bacterium UBA5397; assembly: GCA_002411615.1. Taxonomy (GTDB): domain Bacteria; phylum Bacillota; class Clostridia; order Oscillospirales; family Acutalibacteraceae; genus Caproicibacterium. The sequence goes on along the minus strand of DHOF01000052.1, from coordinate 14,962 downwards.
GCTGAAGAAACGCCTGTAGAAGAAGAACTGCTCCCACAACCGGTAGCTGCCATCGCCAAAAATGCCGCCATCACAAACGCGGATGCTTTTTTCAAAAGATTTTTTTTCATTTTAATTCCTCCAAATTCTGTCACTCAATCACTGATATAGGCAGATGTCTGCCCTCGTACGAAGATTCTCTTTTGGCAAAAAGCTTTGCCACCAACCATCCGGCATCTGCCCCACCCCTTTCTCTGCATAAAAAAAGCTCTTGTCCCTGCAAAAACACAGGGACAAGAGCTCGAAAACTCCTGTGGTACCACCCAAATTGACGTTTAAAAACGCCCACTCAATTTCATGCACTTCATAATACATGCTTTCCGGATAACGGGTAAAGTCCCCGTCAGGAACTACTAAACGGCTCAAAATCCGCCTTTCATCCTGCCCTCAAAAGTCCATTCGCTCTACCTCTTTTTACCGCAATCACACCCTCTGCGGCTCTCTTTGCAAAAGATATTCAGAGTTACTATTCTTTCTCATCGGTTTTTTATATTTAGTGTTATTATATGCTTGCTTTTTAAAAAAGTCAACTCTCCAGAAAATTTTTCTTCAAAAGTTTACATAACTTGACAGTTTTTTGGGAAACAGTTAAAATGATTCTATATTAATATCATAAGGAGGATCCCCCAATGAGTGATTCGTCCCACCCCGAAAAAGACCGGGATATTTATTCATACAGTAAAGGAAAAGGAAAAGCAAAAGACATTTATTCCTCCACAAAAAAACCTTCCTCTGCTGCAGAAAAAAACCCTCAAAAAAGCAGAAAGGCTTCTTCTTCCCGCTATAAAACGCAGGAAGAAACAGTGCCGATCGATTGCTATAATTATGTAGAAGCACCGGGAAATCAGGATTCCCGCTCCGAAAGAAATCGCCAATCCCGCCGGAATGACCGAGACGATTGGGACAATCACAAAAGGGGCCATCGCCGCCACCGCCATCTTTTTCGCCGGATCCTCGGTGTTTTATTGGTCCTTCTAATCATTCTCGGCGTTGTTTTAACGATGCTCTATTCTCAGATGAACCGCTCTGGAAACACCGACCAGAGCAAATACGTAGCACAGCCTAAAAATGCCCCCACCTACAGCGTCATGTCCGACCCGTTTGTCACAAATATTATGCTGTTAGGGCTCGATAAATTGAATGCAGGCGCACAGCGCAGTGATTCGATTATGCTGCTCTCGATCGATCATCGCCATCACACTATAAAATTGACTTCTTTTCTGCGGGATCTGTATCTTGCCGTACCGGAAAACGGAATGGACAAGCTCAACGCTGCCTATGCCTATGGAGGCGCAGCGCTAACCATGCAGACCATCGAAAATAATTTCCGCATTAAAGTAGATCAATACATTGCCGTCGATATGGACGGGCTTGCCGATATCATTACGGATCTCGGCGGAATTGACGTCACCATGGATCAGGATCTTGTCGATCAACTCAATCACGATCAGGGAACTTCTTATCCTGCCGGCAATCTTCATCTAACCGGCGCTGATGCCGTCTATTACGCCCGTATCCGGAAAGTCGGCACTGATTTTGGCAGAACAACAAGACAGCGCGAAGTAATCCAGAAGCTTTTGAAAAAGGTTCTCACCCCCTCCGGAATGACGAAACTGCCGGATATCCTCAAAAAGCTGCGTACGAATATTCCCGCAATCGAATTGACTGGAATCACGTTCCTTTCCTCTCCGGCAGTCTTTTACCCCACAAAGACCTTCTATGTTCCGATTGATGGCTCTTGGCAGGATGCTACCGTAGATGTTGGAATGGTTTTGGTCCCGGATTTAACGCAAAACTGTCTTGCAGTTCGAAATTTCATTTATGAGACGACCAGTACCTCCTAAAATCAAAAAGCGAACTAGACTTTTTAAACTGATCATTGCTTTTTGAGGATGCAATTTACACACATTTCCTATACAAATGGCTTTTTCTTGTAATTCCCCCTCATTCGATATATAATAATATCATCTATTGTTTAGTAAATCCGCATGGAGGGTTCTCAATATGGAAAAGAAAACGTTTTATATTACAACACCGATCTATTATCCGTCCGGCAATCCTCATATCGGTCACAGTTACTGCACCGTAGCGAGCGACGCGATCGCCCGTTATAAACGCATGCAGGGCTATGATGTGATGTTTTTGACCGGAACAGATGAGCATGGCCTGAAAATTGAGCAAAAAGCAGAAGCGGAAGGTATCACTCCAAAACAATATGTCGACCGTATTTCCAAAGTCTTTCAGGATCTTTGGAAACTGCTCAATATCTCCAATGACCGCTTTATCCGCACAACGGATGACTATCATGTCAAGGCGGTTCAGAAAATTTTCCGGCAGCTGCACGATCAGGGCGATATTTATAAAGGCAAATATGAGGGTTGGTACTGCACCCCTTGTGAATCCTTCTGGACGGAAAATCAGCTGAAAGACGGCAAATGTCCGGACTGCGGCCGTGAAGTCAAATGGGCGGAAGAAGAAGCCTATTTCTTTAAACTCTCCAAATACGCGGATCGACTACTGCAATACTATCAGGATCACCCAAAATTTATTCAGCCGGAAAGCCGCAAGAATGAAATGATTGCCTTTATCAATCAGGGGCTGCAGGATCTTTGTGTTTCCCGTACCAGCTTCACCTGGGGTATTCCGGTGGATTTTGACCCCAAACATGTTGTCTATGTTTGGCTGGATGCTTTAACAAACTATATCACTGCACTGGGCTACGGCAGCGATGATGACAGTGCTTACCGTAAATACTGGCCGGCCGATGTTCATTTTGTCGGAAAAGAAATTGTAAGGTTCCACACCATCATCTGGCCTGCCATGCTGATGGCGCTTGATCTGCCTTTGCCGAAACAGGTTTACGGTCATGGATGGCTGCTTTTTGGCGACGGCACAAAAATGAGCAAAAGCAAGGGCAATGTTGTAGACCCTTATGTTCTCTGTGAACGCTATGGAGTAGACGCGATCCGTTATTTCCTGTTACGCGAAATTCCATTCGGCAGTGACGGTGTCTTTACGAATGAAGCACTGATTTCGCGAATCAACGCCGATCTCGCAAACGATCTTGGAAATCTGCTCTCCCGCACAACTGCAATGGTGCAAAAATATTTTGACGGTAAGATTCCTGCTCAGCGGGAAAGTGCCGATCCCGACGGCGAATTGGAAAAGATGGGCAATGAACTGCGGGCAAAGTGCAATCAAAATATCGACGGCTATCAGTTCAGCAAAGCATTGGAAGAAATTTGGCGCTTTATTGCGCGCACTAATAAATATATCGATGAAACAACCCCATGGGCTTTAGGAAAAGACGAAACTAAAAAGGCGCGCCTTGCCGGAGTTATGGCACATCTGTGCGAAAGTCTTCGCATTGTCTCCATTTTGATTAAGCCTTTTATGCCCGAAACAGCGCCAAAAATTCAGGAACAGCTTGGTATTGGCGGTGATCAATGCAGCTATGAAAGCGCTGGAAAGTTTGGCGAATTCCCTTCTGATGTAACCGTGCAAAAAGGAGAAACGCTTTTCCCCCGCATCGATGTTGACAAGGAAATTGAGGAACTCAACAAGCTGATTCCGAATCCGGCTTCACAGCAGAAGCCAAAGATCGAAGGGCTTGCTCAGATCACGATCGATGATTTTCAGAAAGTGGAACTGCGCGCTGCAAAAATCGTTAACTGCGAGCACATCAAGCGTGCAAAAAAGCTTTTGAAGCTGACTTTGGACGACGGAGAAAAGGGACGTACAGTCTGCAGCGGAATTGCACCATGGTATCAACCGGAAGACCTGATTGGAAAGACGATTGTTCTCGTCGCCAACCTGAAACCCGCCAAGCTCTGCGGTGTAGAAAGTCAGGGAATGCTTTTGGCAGCGGATGCCGGTGATGAAGTAAAAGTTGTATTTCTGGATGGTGTTCCGGCAGGAAGTCGCATTCGATGAACGAAATTTTTGACAGTCATGCGCATTATGATGATGTGGCGTTTGATTCTGACCGTGAAACGGTTTTGACTACGCTTTTACCTCAGAATGGTATCTGTGGTTTAATTGACTGCGGTGCTTCGCTTAAGAGCAGCCGAAAAGCACTTTCGCTTACTCAAAAATACTCTTACATTTATGCAGCGGTTGGACTTCACCCCGAAGAAATAAAAGAAGCTCCGGAAGATTGGCTGACCGAATTGGAGCAAATGTTAAAAGAAAAAAGCTCCAAGCTGATTGCGGTCGGCGAAATCGGGCTCGACTATCATTTTGCTGAAAACGCTTCGAAGGAAGATCAGAAAAAAGCGTTTATCGCACAGTTGGAGCTTGCCAAAAAATATGATCTTCCGGTTATCATTCACGACCGAGAGGCGCATGGAGATACCATGGAAATTCTGCAAAAGTATCATCCGCGCGGCGTGATGCACTGCTTTTCCGGCAGTGTTGAAATGATGCGGGAACTAGTAAAGCTTGGAATGTATATCGGATTAGGCGGAGCTGTTACCTTTAAAAATGCACGGGTTCCGGTTGAGGTGGCCGCGGCTGTTCCTTCGGATCGGCTTCTAACAGAAACCGACTGCCCCTATATGGCGCCGGTGCCTTTCCGCGGAAAGCGCTGTGACAGCACCATGATTCCAAAATCAGCAGCGGTGATTGCGCAAGCCCGCAACTGTACAACCCAAGAAGTATTGCAGTTAGGGATTAAAAATGCCTGCAGATTATTTCATATTTCTCTTTAATAGGCAACTAAAAAGGCTGCTCTCTAAATTTTTTAGAGAGCAGCCTTTTTTATTATAAGCCATTATTTCTTGCAGCATTTTAAAAATTAAAATGGAATTCGTTCCATTCGCTGCATCAAAAAATTTTCGATTAGCTTTGCAGTTCCTTCGTATCCCAGTTCATTGGTATCAATGCAAAGTGCATAATTGCGCATATCTTCCCAGACCTGTCCTGTGTGATGCGCACAATAGCCACGGCGATATTTATTTTGCTTTTTGACAGAGCGAGCTGCCTCATCATAGGAAAAGTTCATCAAATCCATCTGATGGCGGATACAAATTTCTTCCGGCGCGTAAAAGTACACCGAAATGACATTTGGGCGGTCTCTCAACACAAAATTTGCCGCTCTGCCAACCACCACAAAAGATTCTCTGTTTGCAAGCTCATTGAGTACTTTTGCCTGATAATTAAAAAGATTTTCATTCGAAAGAAAGTTCTCACTCTCCGGCGGAATAAGGGTGCCGTCGTACACTTTTCTCGAAACTCTATAAAGCAGACTCTTTTTGGTCTCTTCATCCACCTTGGCAAAAAGCTCTTCATTAATTCCGCTATCGTCTGAAGCCAGCCGCAGAAGTTCCCGATTATAAAAATGCACGTTGAGATTTTTAGCGAGAATCTTACCAATAGGGGTTGCTCCGGCGCCGCATCGTCTGGTAAGGGCTATCACAAACTGTTTCAATGTAAAAATCCACCCTTTCTCTTTTTTACTTAGGAAAACCGATCTGGAGAAAATGGCTCCAGCGGATAAGAGGACTTTCCATCTACAATTTCTTCGGAAAGCAGCTTTCCGGTAATCGGCGCCAAAGCAATTCCGTCTCCTTCATGGCCTGCAGCCAGATAAAGGCCCGGCACTTTTTTCGTCCCGCCATTTTTCCAACTTCAGCCGACCAGGAGCCACTTGAAATCACCACTTTCGGCGCTTCATAAAAGCTACCGTCTTCGGTCACAACACCGATTACTTTGCCTGCACCGTCTTTTTTGATCTTGGTAACTCCCAGATGATTTTTTACTTCGACTCCCTGACGCTTTGCCGCATGGAGAAACGCCATTGTAAGCTTAATCGGCTCCACTTTTCCTCCGCATGGTGCATAAAGCACGCCATAAAGGTCAGGTGCCAGGTGAGGCTCAATTTCTCTTGCTTCATCGATCGAGATCATGCGGATATCCACACCGCTTTCGCGCTGTTTATCCGCAATCTTACTGAGCATATCCCACTGCTCCTTGTTCTCTGCCAACTGCATTCCGCCGCAGTCCGGAACAAACTCAATGGACTCTCCGAGTTCCTTTTCCAGTGTCCCATAAAGTTTTAAAGACTGAACTGCCAAGTCCATCTGCGCCCCCGGCTTTTTGGTATGATAGCTGACAACACCGTCGGTAGCACCGGCAGATCCCTGTGCGTGGTCACGCTTTTCGAGGAGCAGAACTTTTTGATTCCGTTTGGAAAGATAATAGGCGACGGAACAGCCAATAATTCCTCCGCCGACGATAATGACATCATACTTCATCTTTTCCGCTCCCCCCCAGCACACTCAGTTTTAAGGGACGCACCGGCATACGGGTTTTCTGCGGCTGAATTTCCGCACGATTTTTCCCCGTTTCTTCGGCGATAATCCCCTGGATCAGACGTTCGCAGGTTTTGCCCTGACAAAGTCCCATACAAGCTCTGGTGCGGCGTTTTACACCGTCTACTGTAGTGGCGCCGTCATGGATTGCCTGAATGATCTCTCCGCGGGTAATCTCTTGGCAGCGGCAAATCAGAACATCATCATTCATTTTGCTCACGCTCCTTCCACTGCCGGATTCGGCAGGCGCTTCATGCTGCGAACCGTATCGGCAAACTCGATCGGAATTGCCATGGAAATCACTGTTGTTCCCGCATAAGCTGCAAGATTTTTCACTTTGAGGATTCTGCCTTTGCAGACCGGCTCTCCCGCACGGGAAACCGCGTCCACGAGATCGCCCTCTTTAGGGAGCGGCAAATATTCAAACGGAAAATCAATGGAGGCTTCGCTTTCTCCGAAAGCCTTATTAATAACTGTAATTGCAAGGCCGGGGCATTTGGCAATGCAAAGCCCGCAGCCGGTACATTTTTCCTCATTCAGGTGTGGAAAATTGGTAATATTTTCCCCGACCGTGATTGCGCCCATCGGACAGGCACTGGCGCACGGATTACAGGGGATCTGCTGAACACATTCGATTACTGCTACGCGCCCTTTTTTCATGCGTTCCTCGCTGGGAACTCC
>DHOF01000052.1:1668-7691 GCA_002411615.1 Ruminococcaceae bacterium UBA5397 | reverse complement strand
TTTTCGATCATTTCTCAATGCACCTCCCCGCAAATTCGCCGCATTTCAGTGCTTCCATATCGGCAATCTGATGCTCTTTAAACTTTCTGCGGCCTTCTCCAAAAGGTCCGCAGCGCAGCGTATTAAGTCGCTCTACGATCGCAGCCTTTTTCTTTTTTGCGTCCTGTTTACTCAGATAGCCCAAAGCTTCCGCTGCCGCAGCGCCGGCAAGATTCCCCTCTTCCATCGCGGTAGAAGCTTCCTCTACACCGGTAATATCGCCGGCAACATAAACGCCGGGGACTGTTGTTTCCATATTCCAATCATGCAGCGGGACATGTCCGCCGAAGGCAGGAATAAAATCAAACTGACAGCCTGCCATCCATGCAAGTTCCGTCATGGGATTGAGACCCACTGCCATACAAACGGTATCCGCCTCGATCATCATCTCGGTTCCGTCAATCGGATTAAACTTTTCATTTACCTTTGCGATTTCGACTGCTTCTACACAGTCTTTTCCATACACCTGTTTGATCGTATGCCCCAGATAAAACGGAACGCCCGCTCTGCGGATCTTGCCGGCATGAACCCCGTAGCCGCCGATTTTGGGGGCTCCTTCGACAATTCCCAGAACATCTGCACCAGCCTGCATGAGCTGATAAGAAACAATCAGGCCAACATTGCCGGAGCCCATCATCACAATTTTTTTGCCGGGAAGGACCCGGTTCACATTAACCATGGTCTGCGCGGCGCCCGCACCCATTACACCCGGCAGCGTAGAGCCGGGAAACGGCAAATAATTTTCTTTTGCCCCCGCTGCAAGAATGATTTTTTGGGCGTGCAGCTGGCAATTTTCTCCGTTTTGAATGATGCCCATCGTGAGATCTTCAGGCTGAATTCCATAAACAAGGCTATTGAGCATAACATCCGCACCGCAATCCTCTGTTTTTTTCAGGAGCTTTTGCCCGATCACATAGCCGCGGGTTCCGGCCTGATGCTCATGAGAACCGAAAAATTTATGAATCTGTTTAAACAGCTGTCCGCCGGGACGGCTGTTTTCATTTGTCTGCCTCCTTTCGAACTACACCGAGTCCCTCCTGCCGCTCCACGTGCATTCCGTCATGAACAGGCGTTACACAAGTGCGCGTATTCGGGACTCCATCTACAATCATCATGCAGTCAGTACAACGCCCAATCGCACAAAAAACACTGCGCGGTTCATGGCGCTTTGCTGTTGTGCGAAATACTTTAATGCCCGCATTTAAAAGTGCCACTGCGATTGGTTCCCCCTCGACAGCTGCGATTGGTTTATCGTTAAAATACAGTGTGACTTTTTTAAGATCTGTCAGTGTACCCAGAATCGGGTGTTCGATTACTCTCAAAATCATCCCTCGTTTTTTGCCGGAGCAGCATCTGCTTTCCGGATATTTTTATCAGACATTACCCGATCAATATAATCTGCAATCAATCCTCCTGCCGACTGCGGAGCTACTTTGCTCGGCAGCGGCGGTGCCGCATAATAAGTAATATTTTGAAGCTCCTGAATTTTGGGATCTGCTCCTACCTGTCCGCTCGAAATATCAAGCACAAAGACTGGCTTTTTCCAGCTTTCTGCAAGTTTCGTCGGCAGCACCAATGCCGGTACCGTAATAATCACCACATCAGACGGGGGCTCTCTTTCCCATTGCTCCATAGAAATCATATCCAGATGCCCATTCCGCGCAACCTGTCTTACCGACAGTCTCAGCCGTCTTAAAAGCTCGGTAATAGCTGTTCCGGTATGACCGGCCCCAACTACATCATAAGAATCTTCAAAAAGGCTTTTCTTGGTATATTCCAGAAGGAACCACAAAACACCTTCTGCTGTAAGCTCTGCATTTTTTTTAGAAACCTCCGGATCTTTAAATGGGTCATAGAGGTTTAATTTTAATTGACGAAGATATTCTGTTTGTCTTCCGGTAAAAACCGGTGTTCCCTCTGAAAGGCCCTTTAGAAAGTCTCCAATAAAAAGCGATGTTCCCACCGACTGCAAAATAGTTCCGTCTTCTGTTCCGCGAACCGGAAGCAAAACGAAATCATAATTTTTCGGATCTTTCACCAAAAGGTTTTGCCCTCTTGAGTAATCGTTTGCACAGTCAACTTCGATTCCCAATTTTTTTAAAGCTTCCGAGGCAAAATAAATTCGTTCATCGTTTGCAAAAACAGCCCCACGCATAAAACATGTCTCCTTTTTTAACTTCCAAGATAAGCCTCTTTGACTTGCTGATTAGAAAGCAAATTGGCTGCGGTATCCGCCAAAACAACCTCGCCGGTCTCAATGACATATCCGCGGCTGGCAACTTTTAACGCCTGGTTTGCATTCTGTTCTACCAGCATTACCGTCGTTCCGGATTTCTGGTTGATATCACGAATGGTCTTAAATATCTGCTTTACAATCAAAGGAGAAAGTCCCATGGAAGGTTCGTCAAGCAATAAAAGTTTCGGACGGCTCATCAGTGCGCGCCCCATCGCAAGCATCTGCTGCTCGCCGCCGGAAAGCGTTCCGGCAAGCTGGTCTTTCCGTTCTTCCAGTCTGGGAAAAATATTAAAAACGTCTTCCATATCACTTTTGATTTGAGTGCGGTCTTTTCGAAAATAAGCGCCTAAGAGCAGGTTATCCAATACACTGCTGCGCGGAAAAACGCGGCGGCCTTCCGGCACCATGGTCATGCCTTCCCGCACAATCTGTGGCGGCAGCATTCCTTCACAGCTTTTTCCCATAAAAGAGACACTGCCCTCTGATTTTTTGACCTGACTCATAATTGAGGTCAGCAGTGTTGTCTTTCCGGCGCCGTTTGCACCGATTAAAGAAACAATTTCGCCCTCTTCCACCTCCAGACTCAAGCCTTTCAGCGCATGAATATTCCCGTAATAAACATGTAAATTCTCAACCTCAAGCAATTTCATCATCATCATCGTCCTTTCCGAGATAAGCTTCGATGACGACCGGATCTGAGCTGACTTCTTTCGGAAGTCCATCTGCAATTTTCTGCCCGTGATCAAATACAACCACTCTTTCGGCAATTCGCATCACAAGGCGCATTGCATGCTCGATCAAAATAATAGAATAATGATCCGTTTTCAGTCTCCGAATAATTTCCATCAGCTCATCTGTCTCGTGAGGATTCATCCCAGCAGCCGGTTCGTCCAAAAGAATTAATTTTGGTTCGGTTGCTAACGCTCTCGCAATTTCCAGCCGGCGCTGCATTCCATAAGGCAGATTTTTTGCCTTCCAGTCCTTCTTATCATAAATGCCGACATAGCTAAGGCACTCTTTCACAAACTGGTCATTGGTTCCCAGTTCCTTTTTATAAGCCGGTGTATTTAGAAAAGCGCCCATTATTTCTGTTTTTCGGCGGCAATGGCGCGCAATTACAATATTTTCCTCTACCGTCAGATCCCCCAAAAAGCGAATATTCTGAAAAGTTCTCGAAATCCCCATCTTTGTAATCTGATCCGGTTTTTTATGGGTAATATTTTCCCCTTCGAAAAACACCTGCCCGGAAGTTGCCGGAGCAATTCCTGTCAGAAGATTGTAAAATGTGGTCTTTCCGGAGCCATTCGGCCCAATAATTGAGACGATTTCTCCCTGTTCAATATGAAAATTGATTTCACTATTTGCAAGCAGGCCTCCAAAAGATTTGGTAACCGCTTTTGTTTCAAGTAATACTGGCATCAGAATTCACTCCCTCCTTTTCAGGCATCGCTGGCATTTCCCCAGAACCCCTGAGGACGTACACGCATTACAATTACAAGGATCAAACCGTAGAGAATATACCACGGGTCAAACGGAAGCCCAATTGCATCCTTGATAGAATGAAGAATTTCCGGCAGAATCGTCATCAGTCCCGCCCCAAGGATTGCGCCTTTAATGCTCCTGCGTCCTCCGACGATTACCATGGTAAGAATCAGGATAGACTGGGTGGAAGTTAAAAGCTCCGGGCTGACAAACGAAGAATAAGCTACCTGAATGCTTCCTGCAATGCTGCAGATAAAAGCTGAAATGACAAACGCTAGGATCTTGTAATACTTGGTGTGAATCCCCATCGCGACTGCTGCAATCTCATCTTCCCGAATCGCTGCAAACGCATAGCCGGTACGGGATTTTTCAATCCGGTTCATGAAGAAAGCAAGCAAAGCAACAATCAGGAAACAAAGAATCAGATATCCTTCTTTTCCGGTAGGCCCAATCTTGCTCATTTTCATTCCAAAAATAGTTGGGGCTTTAATTCCCGGAATGCCTGAAGATCCCCCAAGCGAATCGGTATTAATTGCAACATATCTCAGCACTTCACCGAAGCCATATGTAATGACAACCAGAAAAGAACCTTTTACACGCAATGCAGAGGCTACTAACGGAAGAGCCGCCAAAGCGGCGATACAGGCCGCAATCGGAATGGTAAGCCAAAAATCAATTCCGGCATATTTCATCAATACTGCTGTCCCATAGGCACCGATTCCAAAGAAAGCCGCGTGCCCCAAAGAAGTCTGCCCGATATAGCCGGAAACAAAATTGAGTCCAAGTGCCAGAATTGCATAAATTAAGCAGCTCACTAAAATATGCTTAGCATAAGCCGGAATCACTTTAACCGGTGTAAAACTATCCAAAAAGCAGATCACCAATAAGACGATTGCCGCTCCGATAAAAGTGGTCTTTCCGCTCGTTCCAAAGAACCATTTTGAGTTTCCCTTTGGGAGGGCAAATTTCTTTTTTGTAGGCACATCAGCAGGAACGTTTTCGATTCCTGCCGTCAGCACTTCACTTGCTGCCGAATCGTTTTTCATGTATAGCCCTCCTTTCAAACTTTTTCATCAAACTTAAAGCCGAGCAAACCAGTTGGCTTAATCAAAAGAACTGCAATCATAATAATGAAGCCGATTGCATCTTTATAGCCGGTAGAAATAAATCCGGCCGTCAAATTTTCTGCCACTCCAAGGATTAGTCCCCCAATCAGAGAACCGGTAATGGAACCAATTCCTCCAAGAATCGCAACCGCCCAGCCTTTGAGTCCTGCGAGTTCGCCCATCATCGGGTTAATCGCATAAATGGTGCCGACAAAGACACCGGCAGCTGCACCCAAGGCGCCGCTGATTGCAAAAGTGACTTTGATCAGAACTTCGCTGTTTGCACCCATCAGCCCCAATGTCTGCATATCCTGAGAGGCTGCCAACATTGCTTTTCCGGTAATCGTACGGCGGATAAAGAGTTCCAGCAAAACCATGAGCAGCATGGTTCCCGCAAGAATCGTCAAATGAATAGAACTGATCGTCAATGTTTTACCGTCGACTGTCAAAATCGGAATGAGCTGATAATCAATCACATCCGGATATGCACGCGGATTCGGCGTAAATGCCGCATTGGCGCCATAGCGGAGGAATGTGGAAAGACCCAGTGCAGTAATAAATCCTGCGACTGCCATTTTCCTTTTTTTACGAAGCGGTTTATATCCAAACTCATCAATTGCGATTGCAATACCCGAGCCAATCAGCATGGATAAAAGTAATGCCGGAATAAACGGCATTCCCATGGTACAGAGAAAATACCCTGCAAAAGCGCCCAACATATAAACTTCACCGTGGGTCCAGTTCATAACACCCACAATTCCAAAAACTGTTGTCCAGCCAATGGCAATCAGCGAATAAATACCACCTTGTGCCAAGCCGTTAATTACTTGCTGTACAAAATCCATATTCTTACACCCCCAAAGCTTTGATAAAGAACAACAACGGCTGGAAACCTTTCTCCAGCCGCTGTCCTTCTTCCAGCTTCCAACCGCTGTGGTTTATTTATCTGCCATAACAAAATTTCCGTCTTTAACGGTCAAAGTCAGATAATCGCGAACCCAGTCATTATTGCTGTCAAATTTAACCGTCCCTGTAACGCCGTTATAATTTGTTTCTTTCAGTGCATCTTTTAAAGTATCGCGGGAGAGTTTATCGCCTGCTTTTTTTGCTGCTTCTGCAATGACATACATCTGATCATAAGCAAGCGCTGCAAATCCATC
>DHOF01000052.1:0-1417 GCA_002411615.1 Ruminococcaceae bacterium UBA5397 | reverse complement strand
CCGATCACATAAATACCTTCACAGGAATCCCCTGCAATTTCAACCGTTTTGGAATTATAAAGACCAGTGCCGCCGATAATCGGAACATTTACTCCGTTCTGCTTGAGCTGCTTGATAATCAGACCGGAGTCTGCCGGAGTTCTGCAAAGTGCAATTGCATCGGGGTTTAAGCCTTTCACCGTCGTAATCTGAGCGGTAAAGTCCTGATCGGTGGCGAGATAAGTCAAACTACTAAGTACTTTTCCACCCTTTTGTTCCATATAGTTTTTCAAATTTGTATTTAAGCCTGTGCCGTAATCGTTATTTGGATAGAACACTACAATATTTTTTTTGCCCCGATCCAACAAAGCCTGTGCCATCTGCGGGCCAACAGCGTTATCCTGCACAGCCATCCGGAAAAAATAATCGCTGCAGCCTGTTAAAGCAGGGGAACTGGAGCTGACAACCAAATCCGGAAGTCCTGCAGCATCTATAATTGGAGCCATTGCCAAAGTAGCGGAAGAGTTACAGGAACCGCCAATGGCCAAAATGGATTCATCATCCGCAAACTTCTGAGCGCCAGAAACTGCTTTCTGCGGATCGCCCTGATCATCATAAGTGGTCAATTCCAGTTTCTTTCCATTGACGCCGCCGGCTGCATTGATCTCATTGATTGCAAGTTCGTAGCCGTGCTGCTGACTCTCGCCCATAACGCCGCTGTCTCCTGAAAGAGGAGCAACTAACCCGATCTTAATGTTTCCTCCAGACGCAGCCGCCGTAGAAGCGGAGCCTGAGCTGCTCCCGCTCCCGCAGCCGGTCACGCTCGCCGTCACCATCGCCGCTGCAAGAGCAAGTGCAAGGATGTGAATTTTTTCATAATGTACCCTCCTTTAACTTTGAAGCCAAAAAATAAAAACCAACGGACACTGTTTTCGAAATAAAAGCGATTTGGGGCTTTGAGTCGTTTTGTTTCTCCCCGAAAAAAAGCAGGATACACATTTTTATAACTTTTCGGATTGAAATTCCTATTATGAATCATTTTGTTATGTAAAATTCAATTTTTTCTTTTCAGCCTTTTAGAATCGTTTAAATATTCACTCTCTTTAAAAGTTAAATTTTTGTGCTTTCATTTTACAGAAACAAAGCCCAAAGCAGCCCTCCTCTTTTAAAAAATAAACAAAAGGCGCTGACCCTCTGTAAATCAGGAGGTCAACGCCTTTGTTTGATAACATAATACGGCATAGGATTGGCTTTGTCAATCGATTTTTTTGCTTCTTTTTTATTTTGTTAAGAAGTACCTATATTTTTTAAAATTGAAATCTTTTTTGTACCTCATAAACTTTTCGTCCATGATTTTTGATTCGAATGGACTTTTTGTCCACCACGTTTTCCCTTTTGTTCCCTATATCTGTATAAATTCTCTTTTATAATTCTTTTT
>DHOF01000167.1:2593-9124 GCA_002411615.1 Ruminococcaceae bacterium UBA5397 | reverse complement strand
TGCCGCAGGACCTTTGCTGCTGTGCGTTTTCGGCCGGAGCTATATTGCTGGCGCTTTCCGGCGTCGCTGTGGAGGGGGTCTCCCTTGGAAGAATCTTGGCCGTTTTGTTTATTCTTTATGCGGCACGGTTTGGCGGCGCTGCAGGAGGGGCTGTCTCCGGAATTGGAGCAGGAGCGGCTTTTGCACTTTCTACAACCGGACTAAATTATCTTTCAGGCGCTTATGCGCTTGGAGGTTTGATGGCAGGATTATTTTCGCCTTTGGGAAAGCTCGCAGGGGCCTGTGCTTTTATAATGGCAAATGTGATTGCTTCTTTGCAGATAGGTTCGACGCCGACTGTTTTTGCAGGAATTTATGAAGTCGCGATTGCAACGGTCGTTTATATGATATTGCCTTCTCGTGTTGGTGCCAGGTTCTTGCGTTTCTTTGTAAGAAAAGATGACGCACCCCGCACGGATGGGCTGCGCAGGTCAATCGTTTCTCGGTTGGATTTTACTGCACAGACGATGGAGAAAATATCAGATACGGTAGAACAGGTCGGGGATAAGCTGGACGAAGCAGACCAACTTGAGAGTGCACGGGAGCATACCATGCCGACTTTACCGGGAAAAAATCTTGCACGCGGACTTTTGATCCAACAATTTTCAACTGTGGGAACTGTCTTGGAAGAGATGGCTTCTGATCTGGAAATTTATGAACGCTGTGATTACCAGACAGCCAGAGCAGTTCGAGAAGTGCTGCGGGATTTCAACATGACCCCGGTAGATGTAAATTGTGTGGTGGATCGGTTTGGCCGAATGAAAGTAGAAGCGTTGGCAACACGCAGCGGGGCGGGAGTTGTTAATAAAGCACAGCTTGCGCAGGAAATTTCGCGCACCTGCAGTCGGCGTTTTAATCCGCCTGTTATTGTGCGAATCGGCGCCAACTGGCGGATGGTTTTCAGCGAACGAGTTCGCTATCGCGTATTAGCAGGCTGTGCACGTCATTCCTGTAATAATCAGAAACTCTGTGGAGATAGTTATCAGTATTTTTCAGATGGACAGGGGCACGAGATTGCCGTTTTAAGCGATGGAATGGGAACCGGAGGCCGTGCGGCTGTTGATGGAACAATGGCTGCTGATGTTTTTTCAGATTTGATGAAAGCGGGAATTGGATTTGACAGCGCACTTAAAATAGTCAATTCTGCGCTTGTTGTAAAATCTGTCGATGAATCGCTAGCAACGCTGGATGTTTTGAGCCTGGATCTTTATACCGGTTCAGTGGAATTTTATAAAGCAGGTGCGCCAATGAGCTTTGTGCGCCGCGATGGAGATGTGATTCCCATTGACGCGCCCGGAGTGCCGGTGGGAATTTTGGAAGAAGCAAAATTCCATAAAATCAATGAAGAAATAGACGCGGGTGATTTAATTATTCTTTTGAGTGATGGAGCGCTTTCCTCAGGAGCTAACTGGATTGCGGATAAGATTTCCGGTTGGGATGACCGTATGCCGCAGGAATTGGCAGAATCCATTGTAGCAGAGGCGGTTGCCCGCCGTGTGGACGGTCATGATGATGATATCACCGTGCTCGTGTTTAAATTGATTGACAATCACTAATCTGAAAGTTGCAATTTGCTTACTGTCATGATATGATTCTCCTTGCTGATTTCTATTTTAAAAGCGGGAGGATTGCGGTATGCTTTTGGTTTCTGGAGTGTTGTTTATTTTAATTGGCATTTATATTGGAATTAAGATTTACCGAAAATCACAGGATCAGGAAAAAGAAAAGCTGGGAAGACTTCCAAAGTTTTTAACTTTGCAGGAGATATTCGAGAAATTGGGAGAGCATCCTGATTTTAAGCGGAACGAAGTTGTTCGTCTGCAGGGCGTCCTCCATTGTGATCGTACGGAAGAAACGCCACTTTCCAAAACTTCGGCGATCTATTATGAGAGCCGTGCGGATGCGATGGAAAAGGGTGGAATTGAAAAGCCGATTTTTGAACATTCCAGCCAAAACATTCTTTATTTTGAAGAGAAAACCTCAGACAAACGAATTTATTTGGATTTGAAAAGTTATGGAAAATATGCGCAGATCCTTCCTGCATGCTTCGAAACGGTCTTGATTGATTCTCCCGACTACCAAAAATTCCAGGATAAGCTTTCTTATCAGCCGGAAAGTCCGGATAACTTTCGCGGGTTTAAGGTAACGGAAGGATATCTCCCAGAAGGGCAGAATGTTTTTATAAAAGGCAGGCTCATAGAGAAGGAGGGAAAGATATGGATTTTCCCGAATGCAAGGGATCCTTTCTTTTCCTATCGTCAGCAAGGTGTATCGAAAAAGGATAACTCTATGAAAGTGGCTGCAATCGGAACAACGGCTGTCATGGTGATTTTAGGAGTCTTTTGCCTCATCACATATTTTGAGCATGGCTGATAAATGTAAGAACGAAAAAGGAATCTCCTCTGCAAGGCCCCAAAAGCTGCAGAGGAGATTCCTTTTTTAGACTTAAAAAGTTTAAAGAACTTTTTTACGATCAATCTTACTGATTGTCAGACGACGGCTAATATTTTTACGCAGGAGCGTATAAATCACGGAGCCAAGGGGAATTGAAAGAAGCATCCCAATAAGACCCATTGCGTTTCCGCCCACTGTAACTGCAAGCAGTACCCAAATTGGAGGAAGACCAACACTGTTCCCAACAACATGAGGATAAATGAGGTTTCCTTCGAGCTGCTGCAGGGTCAGGAAAAAGATTACATAATAGATTGCCTGAATAGGATCTACGGTTAAAATCAAGAGACCGCCGATGACTGCGCTGAAGAAAGAACCGAAAATTGGAATCAGAGCCATAAAGGCAACGAAAACTGAGATTAAAGAGGCATAGGGGAAGTGGAAGATATTCATCCCGATAAAGCACAGAAATCCAAGAATACAGGCTTCTGTGCATTGGCCTGCGATAAAATGAGAAAAAGTGCTGTTCGTCAGCCGGCAGAGATTCAAAAAGCGGTCAACCTTTTTTTCCGGCAGATAAGCATAAAGAAGACGCCGGATTTGCCGCTGCAGTTTTTCTTTTTGGGCCAGTGTATAGATTGCAAAAATACAGCCCATGGTAAAGGTGAAGATTCCACTGAAAACGTTTGTGGCAACGGTAATTGTGGAGCCCATAATATCGGAAAAAGAAGAGACAACTTTTTGCCCCATCTGAGTAAAGACTCGGTTGATACTGGACCAGTCGATCTGAATATTCCCCAATTCTTGTTGAATTTTCGGAAAGTTCTTTCCCAGATCCTGAATCCAGATCTGCAGTTGATTAAGAAATGTAGGCGTATTTCCAATGAGCGTTTCAAAGGTGTGCAGAAGTTCCGGCATCACCTGAAAAATGATTGCAACGATCAATCCTAAAATTAAGACAATCGTCAAAATAAGGCACAATGGACGGCGAATGTGTTTCCACGTTTTGGAGTTTGCATACTTTCGGTTAACGCCTGCAAAAAGTCGAGTTTCGATTGCTTTCATTGGAACATTGGCAACAAAAGCAAACGCAAGACCTAGAAGAAATGGCTTAAATATATTGAAAATCCACCAAAAGACATCAGAGGCGTAGCGGAGATTCATAAGAGCCAGAAACAGCACAATTGCAAAGGCAATTAAAAACATGAGCTGCTTTGTATTTTGCCGATTGAATTCCACAATACCAATCCTTTCTCCAAGAGATAAAACCCATTTCGATTTCTTTATTGTACTCCATTTTAAGGGGCATTACAACTGATATCTTTTAGAATGGAAATGAAATCTCCTGTATCTATTTACTATCATTTTGTCATAAAAAAGCTTATAATAATCACAAACTGAAATAAAAAGGAGAGATTATGATGCGGAAAGTTACAACTGTGAATACAAGAGTGACGCTGCTTTGCATCTCGGCAGTGTATATCGTCCTAAGCTTAATTTTGCTCTGCAACAGCAAAATTTCCATGCAGAATGTCTGCTCTGTTTTAGGGATGGTTCTTCTTGTGATGGGAGCAGTCAGCATTGTTTGGTATTTTTTTAAAAAAGAATATCTTGATCCCAGTCGTTTTGGATTTGCAATCGGGATCGGGGAAGGAATGCTAGGTTGTTTTGCACTGCTCCGGGAGGAGACAGGTGCAGTGGTTATCCTGCAGATTTTGGCGTTCTGCATTTTGTTGGACAGCCTTTTAAAATTACAATATTCTATGAATCTGCTGCAGATGAGATTTCATTTTTGGTGGATTGCTTTGCTTTTGAGTTTTGTAACGATTGGATTAGGAATGGCAGCCCTAAATTATCCATTTGGGGACGAGATTTTTCATGCAAAATTTACTTATATTTCGTTGATCTTGGATGCTGTGATCAATGTGATCGTTATTCTCTTCCAAAGGGTTGCACAAAAGCGAATTGAAAAGGAACTACTTCCAGCCGAACTGACAAAAGAAGAGAATGATTGTACCGAAGATGAAACAACAAAAGAATGACAGCCTTTTGTTGTGAATAGAAGAGAAGCGTTTAAAGCTATAAAATTTTAATGTCTAAAAAAGACTTTGCTGTAAGGAAAAAATTCTCTTGCGGCAAAGTCTTTTTTTATGTTTTATATTTTTATTGTTCTGACTGCAAAATTTCTTCTACCTGATTGCGGCGTTCAAACAATACACATCCGCCTGCATGTTCGTCTTTTAAAACATCATGCTGTTGTAAATCTTTAAAAAATTGACTTTCGAGTGCCTGCAAAAGGGGAATCTCTTTTAGATTGCAGTCGCTGTAGGGAGAAAAAGGACATGGTTGTGCATCACCGCGGGGGTCAATATGAAAAAATCCTCTTCCTGCCGCTAAGCATCCTCCGGAAGATTTTTCATCTCCCGGAAAGGAAATCAGAACCAGACTAAAATTGCTGTTTCTAAGCATTGCAAGTCTCGAACTTAGATAGGCACGCTCCTTTTCTCCTGGAGCAAGCGATCTGGAATCTTCAGTAACAGGAACGTATTCGACGAAGATGATGATTTTACAGCCGCGGGATTCGAGATCTTGGAGAAATTTGTCTCCGGTTACTTCGGTAAGATTCTGTGTGGTCACTGTAACAGAGACACCGAAAAGCAGGCGCTCTTTTTTTATGTTTTCCATAGCGTCAGTGACCTTTTGATAAACGCCGTCCCCACGGCGGAGGTCGTTCTTTTCTTGCTCTCCTTCTATGCTGAAAATGGGAATCAAATTCCGGCACTGTTTTAAGAGAGCTAAAGAGGATTTATCCAGCAGAGTGCCGTTAGTAAAGATTGGGAAAAGAATATTAGGAATTTTCCCCGCTTTTTCGAGTACATCCCGACGCATAAAAGGTTCTCCGCCTGCTAGAAGAATAAATCCGATTCCAAGGGACTCTGCTTCTTCAAAAATTCGCTGCCAGTCTTTTGACGATAAAAGACCAGTAGGCAGTCCTTCTGTACAGGTTCCGTTGGAGCGGGCATAGCACCCTTTGCAGTGCAGATTGCACTGACTCGAAATGCTGGCAATCAGAAAAGGAGGGATATGGTGCCCTTGCGCTTCCATGTCGTTGCGGCGTGCAGTCCCTATTTTGCTGGAACGGGCAAAGCCTGCCATAAAAAGGCTTTCTTTGGGATCCCTCAGTGTGGCGTGCAGAATTTCTTTTACGATTGATTCGACCCCGTTTGCTAAATAGGTTTCCAAATTCCATGAAGATTCCATTCGATTTTCCCCTTTTGCAAAAAAGATGCCCCATACAATTTGTTTTGTATGGGGACGTCTTTTTAAAAATTCAGTAAAATTAATAAGCGTTCGTAGAAGTAGGCGGAACCGGATTCTGAGGAACATTCAGACCAAGTTCCGAAGGATCGAGCATTCCGTTTTGAATTGCACGATCCCGCAAAAAGATATAAAGTTCTGCAAAGCTTGCGCGTGTATACGGGCGCAGAAAGATAAAACCAATTCCAAAAGTCATCCCGCAGAGAAGAACCCAGCCGATAAAAGAAAGTCCAAACACGAAGATTGAACCTTTCTCTCCCATTGTGAGCTGATTGCTGATCTCCCGAGCACGGGGACCGGACAGGTTTGGATTGTCACTGAGAATATAGTTGACCATGCTGTAGCGAAGAGTGGCGATAATTCCAGGAATCACAAACAAAAGTGTCCAGCCGAAGATGATCAGATTCGTAATCAGTTTTACAACGACGGTATTGAGCCAGTTGGCAGTAAACCCACTGAAAATTGCAGAAAAGCGCATATCTCTGAAACGGTTATGTACATAAAAGCGGCTCTCACCGATCTCAAATGCAGGAACTACAAAGATGCTGTAAGCAAGCCAAAGCATTAAGAGAGGAATTATAACGATAAAAATCAAGGGCAAAAGGTGGCTGATTCCGAAAGAGTGAAGAAAATTATAAAGGGCGTTTCTAAAATCATGCCTACTCCCGTAATAGGAATAGGAATTAAAGTTATCCGGAATCTGAAACACCGTCTTTACGGATGACCCCTGTGAAAAAAAGCTTCCTGTTAAAATAGCACAGACAAGTGATGCGCCAAGGCACA
>DHOF01000167.1:1271-2329 GCA_002411615.1 Ruminococcaceae bacterium UBA5397 | reverse complement strand
GTAAGTATTTTCATTATATCAAAATTATTCAAAAAATCAATTCAAAATAAAAAGCCTCTTTGAGAAGATCAAAAAGGCTTAATTCATTCACTTAGCATTCATTCGGATTAAAAATCCATTTTGGGGGTCAGATACGCAGCTAGTTCGTCAATCTTGATACGTTCCTGCTGCATGGTATCACGGTTACGGACAGTAACGCAGTTATCCTCTTGTGAATCAAAATCATAAGTGATGCAGAATGGTGTGCCGATTTCATCTTGGCGGCGATAACGTTTGCCGATAGAACCTGTTTCGTCAAAGTCAACCATAAAAGATTTTGAAAGGGCTGCATAAACTTTGTGGGCTTTTTCAGAAAGCTTTTTCGAAAGAGGAAGGACAGCAGCCTTAAATGGGGCAAGAGACGGATGCAGATGTAAAACCACACGAACATCTTTCTTTACTTCGTCGATCACTTCTTCGTCATAGGCATCGCACAGAAAAGCTAACGCGACGCGGTCAGCGCCGAGAGAAGGCTCTACAACGTAGGGAAGGTAATGCTCACCCGTTTCCTGATCAAAATAGGTGAGATCTTTGCCGGAATGTTCCTGATGGCGTCCTAAGTCATAATCGGTACGATCAGCAATTCCCCAAAGTTCTCCCCAACCGAACGGGAAGAGATATTCGATATCGGTTGTTGCTTTAGAGTAGAAGGAAAGCTCTTCTTTTTCATGGTCGCGTAAACGTATATTTTCTTTTGTAAGCCCTAAAGAGAGCAGCCAATTTTCACAGAAGTCTTTCCAATAGTGGAACCATTCAAGATCGGTATCCGGTTTGCAGAAAAATTCACATTCCATCTGTTCGAATTCCCTCGTGCGGAAAGTAAAGTTTCCGGGAGTGATTTCATTGCGGAAGCTTTTGCCGATCTGGCAGATGCCGAAAGGCAGCTTCTTGCGGGTGGTGCGCTGAACATTCTGAAAGTTTACGAAAATTCCCTGTGCGGTTTCGGGGCGCAGATAGATTTCATTTTTAGCATCTTCGGTAACGCCCTGGAAAGTTTTAAACATCAGATTGAACTGACG
>DHOF01000167.1:0-1105 GCA_002411615.1 Ruminococcaceae bacterium UBA5397 | reverse complement strand
AAAGTTTTAAACATCAGATTGAACTGACGGATATCGGTGAAATTTTCGCCGCCGCAGTTTGGGCATTTGATGTGATTTTCCCGGATGAATTTCATCATCTTTTCATTGCTCCAGCCGTCTGCCGGTTCACCGGTAAAGTCTTCGATCAGCTTATCGGCGCGATGACGAGCTTTGCAGTCTTTGCAATCCATCAGAGGGTCGGAAAAACCTCCGACATGACCGCTTGCAATCCAGACTTCCGGATTCATCAAAATAGCGCAGTCCAACCCGACATTATAGGGGCTTTCCTGGACAAATTTTTTGATCCATGCTTTTTTGACATTATTTTTAAATTCAACGCCGAGAGGGCCATAATCCCATGTATTGGAAAGGCCGCCGTAGATTTCGCTGCCGCTGTAAATAAAGCCGCGGTTTTTGCATAAGGATACGATCATGTCCATCGTTTTGTCGGTTGCTTTCATTTTAGTAAATCTCCCTTTATTTTTTCTTAAAAATAACCAATTTGCTTAAAACGTAATTGATGATAATAACGAGAATATTTGAAATAATTTTTGCAGTCAGATTAGAAGTATGCAAAACTTCAAGGAGCAGCCACATGGTGCCCATATCGACACCTAAAGATAAGAGCCGTGCTCCGACGAAAGTGAGAATTTCCCATAAAAGCTTTTTGGGAGTAGCACCGCGGCTTTTAAACACAAATAGTTTATTGGTGATAAAAGCAAAGGCAACACTGAGAATCCATGCCAAAAGGTTGCTGGGTTCCCATGCACATTGAAATACATCGGCCATTAACCAGAAAACTACAATATTGATGACTGTTGTGCAAACGCCAAAGAATAAATAGGAGAGCATCTCAGGAGAAGTAAAAAACTTCCATAGCTTTTTAATTTTTTCCATATCCCAGCCCTTTTCCGATAAAATTGCTTAGATATTCAGTTTATCATTAACAAAGCCTGCTTTCAAGAGCTGATAGATGATTTTTGTATTTTGTCACTTGACTTTTACAGTTGTTTTCTTATATAATAAATAAGCTTGATGTTAAACAATAGATTTCGGGGTGTAGCGCAGCTGGTAGCGCGCCTGCTTTGGGAGCAGGATGCCGCAG
>DHOF01000072.1:4097-12885 GCA_002411615.1 Ruminococcaceae bacterium UBA5397 | reverse complement strand
CATTCCAACCGGGTACAGAATTTCTATAACCCTGTGAAATGGAGCCTCCATATAGACGGATTTTTCGTCATAGGGAGGTTCTTTTGAAATACGGCGCTCAGTAAGAATTCCCTTGGCCAAAAACTGATTGACAATCCCAACAACCGGCATGGAAAAGGCCGTACAAAGAACAAAAAACACCCAAAATTCTTTCAGGAACATGGAAGCATAATCATTCCAAAATCCATTTTGAACAAAATTAAACATGCTTTGAATATAATCCATTGCTTTCGGAAGGGAATCTGAGCGGAATAGCACCCAACCCAATACAATGACTAAGAGCGCATAAAGATGGCGGACTGCATTTGGAACTTTCATCTTTTCAAAATGAAACACTCTCTCCCATGCAATACAAATAAAGTTGAGAATTCCCCACGCCAAAAAAGTCCAGTTTGCGCCATGCCAGACTCCTGTAGCAATCCATACCACTGCAAGATTTCGAATCACCTTATCCTGATTGCGCATCCGCGATCCTCCAAGCGGAATATAAAGGTAATCACGGAACCATGCACCTAATGTAATATGCCATCTTCTCCAAAACTCGCCGATAGATTTCGATATGTAAGGATACCAAAAATTTCGCGGCAACTCAAAGCCGAACATCAGCCCAAGCCCAATCGCCATATCGGAATACCCTGAAAAATCAAAATAGATCTGGAAAGTATACGCAATCGCTCCCATCCATGCCAGTCCAACCGGTAATTTTTCCATCTGCTGCAGAGAAAAAATCCGGTCTGCCACGGTTGCCATACTGTTTGCCAAAAGAACTTTTTTACCGAGCCCTACTAAAAAGAAACAAACTCCAGAAGAAAACTTGTGTACGGTTTCTTTGCGGCCATAAATTTGAGGCTCAAAATCTGTATATTTTGTAATCGGTCCCTGCGTTAATTTCGGGAAAAAAGAAAGATACAGTGCAAAATTCAGCAGATTCTTTTGAACCCCAACGCTTCCTCTATAAACATCAATCCCATAAGAAATCGCTTGAAAAGTAAAAAACGAAATTCCAACAGGCAGCGCAAAGGTAAATTGTCCTACATCAATCGGTGAAGTCATAAAATAATTGACTGTCTGAATGGCAGATGAAAGATATTTAAAGACAAAAAGCAAAGCCAGATTAAAAACGATAGACAAAACCAAGAAAAAGATCTTACGTTTTTTGGAATTCCTGGTATAGCCAATCAAAAGTCCGAAACCATAATTGACCAAAATGGAAAGAATCAAAATATAGATATTTTTTGGTTCTCCAAAGGCATAAAACACCAAACTGCAAACCAGCAAAATAATATTTTTGAACGTGATCGAAAATGAGAACAAATAATATAACAGCAATGATGCGGGAAGAAAGTAAAATAAAAAGGATAAGCTCGAAAAACTCACAATTTCCCCTCCTTTTTATTTCGATGAAAACTTCTTTCGTATTCTTCTCTTATTGAATAATAATTACGATTGGAAATTTCAAACCAATGTGAAATCAATGCTGCTACCAAAAGAAAAGCAGTTAAAATCCCCCCCTGAATCCAGGTAAACGATTTTCCAAGCCACTGATAAAGAGGAAGTAAAATGGTCCCGACTTCGGATGGATCCGGAACGAGGGCTCCTGAATCCTGTGAATCCTCGTGAACCAGTTGAATCTGCAGTTTTCCAGCATTTAAGCTTTTCTCTGTTTTTGCATAAATGGTAACTTCAGATGCTGTACAGTCGCTGCTGATTTCTAATTGTCCTTCTTTTGTGATGGTAATTCCTGTATTTGTGCCGGACAAAAAGAATTCCGGGGTCTGGTCCTGTTGTTTCATATCCAAATCAGTTACAGATGCCTGATAATTTTTTATAATGCTGCCTGTATGAGGCACTGTTATCTGTGTATCTCCAGAAGGTGTAATAAAATAATACTGCCCTCTTATTGCCGCCTCACTATGCTTTAAAAGCTCAATTTTCCCAATCGTATAAGAAATAATCTGATCCTCAGATTGAACCCCCGTAACGCCCCACGATTGAATCTGCGTAAGTAAGACCGGCTTACCGTCTTCGGTAAGCAGCTGTGAAAAAGGAACATACAGAATCCCGCTGAAATTCCCTGGAATCATCAATGTCCCATTTTCCGGGTAAAGAATGCTTGCTATCTCTGTCTTATCGTCTGGTTGCAAAATTGCAAAAGACTGATCGAGTAAAGATATACTGACAGTCTTACTGACAGTTAGGGTAAGATTCATTTTTAATGCAGTATCTTCGTTGTTTTCTACATGAAACTGAATCCCGTCATATGCGGAAACACTTCGCTTCGTATCATCATAAAGATAAGACGAATAGTATCCCTTTTTAAGCCCTGTGCTGTCTGCTGTAACCGTAATCTTTGTTGCCTCGTCTTCTCCTATTGTATCGACTGTAACGTTTGCACCGTCATTCCAAGACTTTATCAGTTCCGGTGCAATCTGCACTGCGTTATTATCCTTTGAAGCGGCTGATACAGGGACTGTAATAAATGGCAGCAGCAAGCAGAGCGAAAGTCCAATCACCCAAAACAAACTTTCCCTGTATTTTGTTTTTATAAATCCATTCTGCTTCACAAAACGCCCCATAATCCACCTTGAAAATTTTTAGTTTAAGTACTGCAGTTCATCAAAAACTTCATAACGATTTAGTGTAGTGTCAATTTGCTTTCTGTAATTTTTCTCCTGAGCTCTATCTTGGCGACAGTCTGTAATCCATGTATTTAAAAGTGTCCGAAAACCAGAACTGCCCACTAGCTCTGCCAGATTGTCCACCCGATAAGAAGCCTCATGTTTTGAAATTTCCTCCTGCAAGTTGCACTGAAAAGCGACCCCTTCTTCAGAAAAAGAAAGCTTCTGTAAAGCTGCCTCTTTAGAGGGATTCCAAAGAATCAACGACTCATAATTAAAAGTTGCCAGCACAAGTTTTTTTCCATCTTTCGTGGTAACCGTATGATCAAGTTCCACCAAAGGAAGTTTCCTGCTCGTAAAATTCTTCTGTGACTTTTTGCGGTATTCAATATTTAACGCAAGATCATCCATTGTACTTAGGCCGTTCTCCATCGTTGTTGGAAGTGTTGGATCACGATCATAAACAATTTGCATCATTTGCCTTTTGTTTGGTTCCGTGATTTTTTGCATAGAAATTCCATATTTCCATTTTGAACCAATCTGCATAACATTGGCTACTTTTCCGCTCCACTCTGTTTCATTCCGATCAGTGGCAAGCCGAATTGTTATTTCTTCTTCCGGCGGAATGTATTCAGGAAAATCAAAAAGGAGAGAGATTCCATTCTCTGAGATATCATAAGTATGGGTTCGAAGCAGCTTATTGTCATATACAACTAAGCAGCCAATATTTGCCCGGAATCGTTCAAATTCACGATGTTTTTGTCTTCCATAAATAAAGAAGACAGACATCAGCAAATAATAAAAATTCACCGAAAGCCAAAACAAAATCAAAAGGTATGACGGAATCGCTAAAGTCAAAAGAAAATGAAGACATCTTACCCAGCCAATCCCATCTAAGACCAAAAGGACAAGCAGGGTGATCGACGTTTTAAAGGAATACCCAAAATCGGTGGATTTCAGTTTTTCTTTACTGTCCTTTTTGGTTACCTCAAATTTTTTCTGAGAAATTCCAAGAGATTCCTTCAGAACCGGTAAGAAAAGAGCCGGCACTAAAGCAGTCTCATAAATATTGGTAATTCGTGTGTTTCGAATATTTCCGGATAAACAATTAAGCGTATAATGGTTCAGCAAATACATTGGCAGCCAAAAAATCAAGACTTCTCCTAATGTACATTTGACAACAATCAGGTCAAACACAGCATACAAAATTGGAGACAAAATATAAATCATTCGCTTAATTGGACTATACCAATAAGTAATAGAAGTAAAATAACTGATTTTTTGATGAAATTTAAGCCCTTTTAATCCAAAAAGATTTACTTTCCGTCCGGTTTGAATACATCCACGAGCCCAGCGCTGGCGCTGCTTAACAAGGCTCTTCAAATCTTCCGGAGCCATTCCACAGGCGTGAGAATCACTGACTGCATAGCACTGATATCCTTTATTCTCAATCATCATGCCGGTCGCAAAATCTTCCGTGATAACTCCGGTATAAAATCCACCGATATCCTCCAGCGCTTTGCGAGAAAGAATAGTATTGGTTCCTCCAAAAATCACCGTGTTGCTGGCGTTTCTCATCACCTGAACATCGCGGTAAAAATAATCCTGTTCGTTTGGAACACGGTTTTCTGAATACAGATTATACTGAAACAGATCCGGATTATAAAAGCTCTGTGGGGTCTGTAAAAATCCGATCTCTTCCTCTCCTAAAAAATAGGGAATACATGCTGTCAGAAAATCGTGTTTTGGAATCATATCCGCATCAAACGTAACAATATAGGGGGAATGTGTTACGCTTAAAGCATAGTTTAGATTTCCGGCCTTTGCAAATTCATGGGTGTCTCGCACCAAATGCGTAACGCCCATTTTTTTTGCCAAGACACCCATCTCATCCCGATGTCCGTCATCACATAGATAAATATGTACTTTCGACTTGTCCGGATAATCCATATTCAGACATCCATTAATGGTCTTATACAGCAGTTCTGTGGGTTCATTATAAGTAGAAATAAAAACATCTACATCTGGATAATCCTTTGGATCAGCCTTGACCGGTTTCGGAAGTTTTTCATGAGAAAGCTGCCGGAAATGAACAATCATCTCCAGAATGCCTAAAAACTCAACAATAAATAAGATCAACCCAAAAACAGTTGAAAAAGTCCCATACTCATAGGGAATCGTCCGAAGCAGACGCCACGCCATATAAACAATCGCTGAAATAATTGTGATTGTAGACATATGTTTCTTTAAAAATAATCTCATATGCAATTACCTTTATCCTTTATATAACTAAATATAAGCTTTCTTGTCCCCTTTTTCAACTGCATTCTTCCAAAATGTAGTTTTCCTCTCTTATTTTTTTTAACTTTATACATTTTTTTAAAAATTAAATTCAAATTTCAGCTTGACAATTTATAAATTCGGTTATACTGTTAACTATATAAGTAACTAACTAATATACTATAAGAAAACGTTTTTATTTTATGAAAGGAGGCCGCCAATGGAAATTCATTTTGAAAGTGAAAAGCCCATTTATCTGCAAATCGCCGAACAGTTGGAAGAAGCCATTTTATCCGGTGCCTTTCCGGAAGAAACACAGATTCCCTCCACGACGGAAATCTCCATTACTTTTAAAATAAACCCTGCCACTGCACTAAAGGGAATCAATCTGCTTGTAGACGCAGATATCATCTATAAAAAGCGGGGCCTCGGAATGTTTGTCAAAGCCGGCGCAAAAAACCGCATTCTAGAACAACACAAGCAGGCATTTTATCAAACTTATATTGTCACTCTGCTCTCTGAAGCTAAAACGCTGAAAATTTCCAAAGCGAAACTTTTAGATATGATTGAAAGGGGATATGAATATGAGTCGCCTGATTCTGAAAGAAGTCGAAATGGAATTTGAAAAAAGCAATTTGCAAAGTATAATTTCTGCTGAATTTGAGTTGGGTCACCTTTATGGAATACTTGGACGCAATGGTGCTGGAAAAACGACCCTGCTAAACCTTCTCTCCGGACGAAAATATCCGAGCAAGGGAGCCGTTTTTCTGGATCAGGAACCCATCTGGGAAAATCCCGCAGCACTCCCTAAAATCTATTATTGCGGAGACCCCAAAGACTTTCCGCCTACTATGTACATCTACCGCCTAATTCATTGGATTGCAGCTCTGCGCCCTGCTTTTTCGCCAGAAAAGGCTGAAAAGCTGTGCGAAACATTTAGTTTACCGCAGGATGTTCGTTTTTCATCGCTTTCTACCGGGCAAAAAACGGCTTTCCAATTAGCGGTTGCCCTTTCCAGCGGCGCCGAATTTATTTTGTTTGATGAGCCTTTTCTTGGATTGGATGCTAATACACGGCACCTCTTTTATCAGGAGCTGTTGAGTATTTTCTCAAAAGGAACAATTACTTGTCTCTTTGCGACCCATTGGGTGGAAGAGATCGAATCCATTCTCGACGAAATTCTAATTTTTGAAAAAGGGAAGCTGGTTTTGAAAGATTCCTGCGAGCATCTCATTCAGAACAGCTATCAGGTAAGCGGACCGTCCGAACTGATTGACCGTTTCTGTTTGGAACAAAAAGTTTTGCAGATACAAACTCTCGGCGGCTTAAAAACAGCTATCATTTTGGGACCACAGCCCCCTGCCTTAGAAGGGCTGACTTTCTCAAAGATTTCGCTTTCCGAGCTGGTTTTGGCTCTAACCGATCAGAAAGGAGGGGCTTCTCATGCGTAAGTCCATCACTTTAATTCCGTTTCAGAAAAGAAAATCATTTATCGGCCTTTTTCGATATGTACTTCATTTTATTTGGATTCCGTGGGTGATTTTTTACAGCTATCTAGCGATTATAATTTTACCACATCTACATGATCGTCATCTCAGTTGCGAACTAAACACCGCATTCTGTCTGTTGATTACGGCAATCGTACTGCGTGATCATTCTTTTCGCATGCCGACAGCTCTAGGAATCTCGCGGAAAACCCAAAATCTTGCTTACTGCGCAGCTTTTGCCGTTTTCGCGGCTGTTTTTGCCCTGACCGATACTTTTTTAGACTGGGTTTTATCCCTAATGAGCAATGGACAGTATATCTCCTTTTTCACGATGTGCCAGCAGAGTGACAGTGTTTCCGCCGGAATTACATTGCTGTGGCAGCAAATGACATCGCCTTATGAAGAGATCGTATCCGCACCGTTTTTTGTGCCCGCACTGATTCCGATCGCTTTTCTCTGGCGGTTTGCTTTCTATTGGACATTTCTTTTGTTGGGGAATTTTTACGGAAGTCTATTATATCGAATCGGTTGGATATGGGCGATCTTACTCTTCATATTATGTTTTGCCAAATTTTCTTCTTTTTCTTTCATTCTTACGTTGCTTCCTCTATTCTTTACACCGATGCATACTTGGTTTTTTATTCCTTGTGCGATCGGCACATTTGCCCTTCTCATTTATATTTCTCATTTACTTACCCATCATTTGTCGATCAAAGCAACATGACTTCATTCTAAGTCATCGCACTTTATGTGAGGTGCAGTTTTATGAATCAAAAAACGAATTTGACTTTAGAGCAAAGTTCCAATCGAATTGCAATTATTTTGTTAATTGACCTCTTGGGACAATTTCTTTTAACAAGGGTCTTTACTGTTTCTTCTTTTAATATTGACCAGTATATTTATGTGACAATTTTAAATGGCTGTATTTTTATTGTTGCTTCTCAACTTTTATTAAGAACTTCAGTCAAAGAAGTCATCAAACATCAAAAAAAGAGTCGTTTTTCTTTGATTGAAAATATTTTATGGATATTTTTTACGGTCTTTTTAAACTTTTCACTCTGTGCTTTATACTCACGGCGAGATGCTCCCCCTATAAATGCGCATCTATCACAGACGTGGCTCTTTCTTTTATTAGCAGTTCTCACAGGATTTTATGAGGAATTTATATTCAGAGGCGTCTTTTTAGAAAATCTATGTGAAAGCAGCGGAAAAGTTTTTGCTGTTATATGGACGACTGTTTTATTTACTTTCATGCATGGAACACAATTTCCTGCACCTTTAATTTTTGGATTTATGATGGGGTGTCTTTCTGTAATGAGTGGAAATTTACTGTTGCCGATTGCAGCTCATATTATAAATGATTGGTTCGGATATTTGATCACACCATTTGGTAACTTCTTATTCCCACAAAAAGCACCTGATGAAGTACAGCTCATTCTTAAGTGCAGCTGCTTTGCAATTTTCCTCTTAACCACTTTATTGCTTTTGCTCTATTATCATTTTTATAAGCATATTTTATTTCATCCCATTAAAAGGACAAAAGAGATCCTAAAATCCATTAAAAGTCATAAAACATCCTATCTAAAATTCTCTGGAACTCGCTATATGACTTTATTTTTGTTTCTGATATTCGTTAATATTTTTAGTGATTTTAGTCGTTTGTAACAGCATAGAAAAAGGGTAAATTTCCAAAAGGCAAATTCATAGAATATTTAGCTGGGAAAGCCCATAAAAACGCCCTAAGCATTCGGATAAGAATTTTCGTTACTATCCGATTGTTTAGGGCGTTTTTTAGAAAGTTTTATTTTTTAAGCATTATTATCTTTCTCTAATGACAAATCGTCCGAACTGCAGATCTGTGCAAACGTATAACTGTCAAGCTTTTTTCTGACCATCTCAGTGATCTCGTCGTAGACTTTGTGAAACCGGCAATGTGCCCCACTGCCGCTGTGTGCACAGCAATACTCATCCTGTTGACATCGGCTGATCATATAAGGACCCTCCACCGATTCCAACACCTCACGCAAAGTAATCTGATCAGCAGGGCGTGCCAGTGCATAGCCGCCGTGAGCTCCTTTAAATGAAACAATCAGCCCATACGATACTAATTTTCGAAGAATCTTTAAAGCAAATCTCTGCGGAACGTGGGTGTTTTCCGAAATGGATCCGGCGTCTACTTTTCCGTTTGTCTTCGTGAGAAGTTCCATAATCCGAACTGCATAATCCGTCTCTAAAGTCATGACCATAGCCGCCATCTCCTTCTAATCAATCCAAAAAATCTTTCAGCTTTTTGCTGCGGCTTGGATGGCGCAACTTACGAAGAGCTTTTGCTTCAATCTGACGAATTCTTTCACGAGTGACATT
>DHOF01000072.1:0-3862 GCA_002411615.1 Ruminococcaceae bacterium UBA5397 | reverse complement strand
CGAAGGCGCAATACTTTTTCTTCTCTGGGGGTCAACGTATCAAGCACACTAGAAAGCTGCTCCTTGAGCATAATATGGGAAGCAGCATCCGCCGGAGCGGGCGCATCATCATCCGGGATAAAGTCGCCCAGATGGCTGTCTTCCTCCTCACCGATTGGTGTTTCCAGCGAAACCGGCTCCTGTGCAACTCTCATGATTTCGCGAACCTTATCGACCGGCATATTAAGCTCTGCACTGATCTCTTCTGCGGTAGGTTCCCGGCCATTCGCATGCAGAAGCTGACTGGAAACTTTTTTCACTTTATTAATTGTCTCGACCATATGAACTGGAATCCGAATGGTACGCGCCTGATCGGCAATGGCGCGGGTAATGGCCTGACGAATCCACCATGTAGCATAAGTGGAAAATTTAAAGCCTTTTGTGTAATCGAATTTTTCAACTGCTTTAATCAGGCCCAGATTCCCTTCTTGAATCAAATCAAGGAATTGCATTCCACGACCCAAATATCGCTTTGCGATACTGACAACCAAACGAAGGTTTGCTTCCGCCAAACGTTTTTTGGCTGTTTCATCTCCATCGGAAATCCGGATCGCCAAGTCAATCTCCTCTTCCGGAGAAAGCAGAGGAACACGCCCAATCTCTTTCAGGTATACCTTAACCGGGTCATCGACCGAAATACTTTCGCTCCCAACTCCGGGATCAACGTCGTTACTCTCCGGCGTAAGACTTAAATTGATATCATCCAGATTTTCCGTTCCAAAATCTTCTATAATCTCAACGCCCTGACTTTCCAGTGTATCATAGAATTTTTCCAGCTGCTCCGGTTCAAAGTCCAATTCCCCAATCGCATCAAGAATTTCTTTGGTTGAAAGCTGTCCTTTTGACTTGCCCTGCTCAATCAATTCCCGGATCACTGTTTTCTTATCCGGTGTTGGTGTAACTGTCATTTCCTTAATCCCCCTGTTTCCTTGTTTTCTGTTCCTTCAAATATTCGACATATGCTAAAAGGTCCTTTTCACTGGAATTTTTCTGCAGCATCTGTTTTTGCGCTTCTTCCAGAATTACCTTTACATAATCTTGAGCGTCTTTCCGGCTAACAGAAATGTCCGTACCCTTCGCAAGGATTCTCGCAAGAGTTCCCATTTCTTCCGGAGAAAAAACAGACGATAAATCTGTTAAATCTGTAGATTTTCCCTCTTTCATTCTGTCCATAATTACCCGATATACACGGCAATTAAAGGAAGTACTGAATTTTTCCGGCGGTAATTGCTGAAAAATCTGCAAAGAAGCCTCTGGATAACGAATTAAATAGGCAAGCAGAGCTTCTTCTGCCCCTGCCGCCCGCAGCTTATCCTGCTTTTCTGGGTTCACAGAATCTTTGAGCCCAATTCTCTTCTGCTGAAAAGAACGAAATTCCTTCTTGCGCTGGGATTTTTGCTGCTTCTGCCGCTGTCTTTTTATCTGGCTTAAAAGTGTGGTCCGCTCCACGTGTGTCTCTTCAGAAAGTTTTGCAGCGTAAACTTCCTGCTCAATTGGATTATCAAGCGTTGCCAAAATTTTTACGGCACTTTCCA
Source organism: Ruminococcaceae bacterium UBA5397 (assembly GCA_002411615.1). Lineage (GTDB taxonomy): Bacteria > Bacillota > Clostridia > Oscillospirales > Acutalibacteraceae > Caproicibacterium. Next base: position 2,288 of record DHOF01000072.1, on the reverse strand, counting down.
AAAAAGCGACTTTTCCGTCCGGTGTCTGAACATTGACTGCACGGCGTGCTTTCTCCAACTGATATTCCACGTCATTGCCGCACTGATCCAAAAGCTGCTGAAAACGAGCATGTCCATTCTCTCCATAGGAACGGATGAATTCATCTGGATCTTTGCCGTTTGGTACTACTAATATTCGTACATTCAGCCCCGCTTCTCTCAAGAGCGGGATACTGCGTGAGGCTGCCTTTTGCCCTGCAGAATCCGCATCATAAGAAGCAATCACTTCCCCCGTATAGCGGGAAATCAGCTTTGCCTGCTCTGGGGTCAATGCAGTTCCAAGCCCTGCAATCGCATTTGTAAAGCCCGCCTGATGCAACGCGATTACATCCATATAGCCTTCGCAAAGGATCAGGTTATCTTGCCCCGAATCTTTTGCAAAATTGAGTGCAAACAGATTTCTTCCTTTATGATAGACCGGCGTATCACTGGAATTTATGTATTTGGGTTCTCCGGGACCAAGAATTCTTCCACCAAACGCCATAATGTTTCCTCTTAGATCAATAATTGGAAACATCGCACGGTCATAGAAACGGTCGATCAAATGCCCGCTGCGGCCGCGAAAAGCAAGGTTCGCACTCACGATTTCGTCTTCTTTATATCCCTTTTTTTCGAGAAAATCCACTAGGGAAAATCTGCCGGGCGGCGCATATCCCAATCCAAAATGGCGAATTGTCTTCATGCTCAGCGCCCTGCCCATGAGATAATCCAACGCTTTTTTTCCCTGCGGAGAAAGCAGCATCTCATGATAATAGCGGGCAGTCTCCCGATTGATCTCGTAAATTCTGGTGCGCAGCTTCATGAGTCCATTGTCTGCTGCATCTTCGGGGACTGTCATTCCCGCACGCTGTGCAAGAAAACGGATTGCTTCCATATAATCGAGATTTTCAATTTTACGGACAAACGTAATCACGTCTCCTCCGGCACCACAGCCAAAGCAATAAAATGAACCGTTTTCCGGATAAATATTGAAGGACGGCGTCTTTTCATTATGAAAAGGGCAAAGTCCAACCAAATTTCTTCCCTGCCTTTTTAATGAAACATAGGAAGAAGCAACTTCTGTTAGATCACTGCGTGATTTTAATTCATCCAAGAATTCCTGCGGCAGCGGCATTTTGGGCTCTCCTCCTTCCTTTTAGTCTCTCAAAGAATCAGCGGTTCCACGCTTTTGGAATGTAAATCTCCATAAATTTTTCGACTGCATACTGGTCAGTCATGCCGGCAATATAGTCCGTCACTGCGCGGCTAAGCCCGTCTTCCGTCTCGATTCTGCGCATATCCTCCGGAAGATTTCCCGGCTCTCCAAAATATTCATAAAGCTTCCCGATAATTCCGGGAACTTTCTTTTCTTCGCTCTTTGCATACGGATTTTCATAGACGGAATGAAGCATAAAACGTCTCAGTTCATCAAAAGGCGCTTCAATTTGCGGCTCCATTTCAATTTTTCCATGTTGGCTGCTCTCCACTACGGAATGAACCAACGTATTGATCCTTTGACTTTTGCTGTGTCCCAAAAGATCAGTAATTGTCTGCGGCAGATCTTCTTCCCTAATAATCCCAGCACGTTCAGAATCATCAATATCATGGTTAATATAAGCAATTCGATCAGAAACCCGCACAATCTGTCCTTCCAGTGTCTCTGCCTGTTTTCCCGTTGTATGGCACAAAATTCCGTCCAACACCTCTTCGGTGAGATTCAGTCCCTCTCCGTTTTTCTCCACACGCTCCACTACACGAACGCTCTGTTCATAATGGCGAAATCCTCCTGGGCAAAGCTCATTGAGTGCACGTTCTCCTGCATGCCCAAACGGAGTATGTCCTAAATCATGTCCCAAAGCAATCGCTTCCGTGAGATCTTCATTGAGGCACAGTGCCCTTGCAATGGTCCTTGCAATCTGCGCTACCTCTAATGTATGGGTCAGCCGCGTACGGTAATGATCCCCTTCCGGCGCAAGGAAGACCTGTGTTTTATGTTTTAGTCTTCGAAAAGACTTACAGTGGATAATCCGGTCTCTGTCTCTTTGAAACGGCGTGCGCAAATCATCATCTTTTTCCGGGTGTTTGCGGCCTTTCGTTTGATCGGACAACGCCGCATATGGAGATAAAATCCGTCTTTCAATCTTCTGGGTTCTCTCCCGTACTGTCATTTCAGATATGCACCGCCTTTCTCAAAAAACATCTCTGCATAAATATATACGCAAAAAAATGCAAAATTCCTGCAAAAAGAAAAAATCATTCGCAAAAATAAG
>DHOF01000103.1 GCA_002411615.1 Ruminococcaceae bacterium UBA5397 | reverse complement strand
GTACAATTTGTGCAGAGAGATGCTGCATCCAACAGACGGCGGGCTGCGGCACTATGCGGATTCAGCTGACCCTCTGCCGCATAAAGTTCACGAACCGCCATATGGTTTTGGGTAAGCGTCCCCGTTTTATCGCTACAAATTACACTGGCACTGCCAAGCGTTTCTACCGCCATAAGATGACGAACAATCGCTTTTTTTACAGCCATTCTCCGCACGCCGGAAGCTAAAACAATCGTCACTACTGCCGGCAGTCCTTCCGGAATGGCGGCAACCGCCAAAGAAATGGCAATCAAAAACATCTCGAGCGGCGGAATTTTTTGGAACAATCCCATCAGAAAAATAATGGCACATAAAACTAAGACGCCAATTCCCAGGACTCTGCTCACTACGGCCAGCTTTTTCTGCAGCGGCGTCTGTGGTGTCTGGGCAGTCTGCAGCATATGGGCAATCTTTCCAACCTGCGTATGGGTTCCTGTTGCTACTGCAATTCCGCGCCCATTTCCCGCTGCGACCACGGTGGAGGAAAAGCACATATTGCTTCGATCCCCTAAAGCTATCTTTTCCGGGAGCGGATCAGTCCCTTTCGAAGCCGGCACGCTCTCTCCCGTAAGCGCGCTCTCTTCTACCCGCAGATCACTTGTTTCCGTCAAGCGCACATCGGCAGGCACCAAATTGCCCGTTTCGAGCACAACCAAGTCTCCCGGCACAACTTCTTGTGCGGGGATTTTTCTGGTTTTTCCGTCTCGAATCACTTTGGCCCATGGGGTAGCCATTTTACGCAAGGCAGAAATCGCCTTTTCCGCGCGGCTCTCTTGAAGGGTTCCGATCACCGCATTGACCGTTACAATAATCAAGATAACAATTGCATCCAGATAATCTTCATCTTTTTGCAAAAAAGAAGTCAAAAAAGAAACTCCTGCCGCTATCAGCAAGATTAATACCATAAAATCAGAAAATTGATGAAAAAAACGCCGGATCAGACTTTCGCCTTTTGCTTCCGGCAGAAGATTGGGCCCATACTGATGCAACAACGATGTTGCCTGACTTTCTTTTAGTCCTTTTTGGTAGTCTGTTTTCCATTTTTTAGCAGTTTCTTCCTTTGTCAGGTGATGCCAATCCATACTGTTCCCCTTCCTTTCTCTGCTTTTAACCTATGCAAAAGGAGGACAAAATAGACTTGCTTTTTATCGTTACGGTTTTGTAATCCTCCGCAACATGTTGCGCTTTTTACAACTTTTTAAAAAATATCCCAAAATTTTCTTGATTTCGCGGATCTTTTGCACTATTCTAATGGAGTTCACACGGAATGTGAAATATATTCACATAAGGGGGAAATAATGAAATGAATCGTATCCACGCAGGAACAGCCATTGAAGGGAATATTCGTCTGGAATATTTTCTAGAGGAACAGCCCTCGGTACAAAAGTCAGATTCTACCGCTCCAAACTATTTGATTAGTATTGAAAAGACAGAATTTGAAACGGCTAGCGCTTCTATTCCATGCGAGAAAAATAGTGCGCTAAAATTTCTAGAGAAACTCCGGCGCAATTCTGTTTTTCCAAGTACCCTTTCTGAAATCATCGAAGACTACAAATTTTCTCAAACCAGTTGACATTTAAAAAGATTCTAGTTATACTTAACCCAAAGAGAAAAACAATAATAATTGTTATTTTTGGAGGGTGTTTCTTATGAAATACGTATGCAGTGTTTGTGGTTATGTTTACGATCCTGAAATTGGTGATGTGGAAAATGGAATTCCAGCCGGAACAAAGTTTGAAGACTTGCCTTCCGATTGGGTATGTCCTCTTTGCGGAGCTGAAAAAGATCAATTTGAAAAAGAATGAGGGTGTTAGAGGATGAGCGCAATGAAGCTGAAAAACGGTATTTATTCGGTGGGTGTGCTGAATCCTGCCCTCCGCGTCTTCGATATTGTCATGGAGGCAAAATATGGAACCAGCTATAATGCGTTCCTAATAACCGGAGAGAAAAACATATTAATCGAGACCGTTCATGCCGACTTTTTTGAAGAATACATTAAAAATATTGAACAAGTTGTTCCACTCGATAAAATTGATGTACTGATTATGAATCATACGGAACCGGATCACTCCGGTTCGGTTGCACGGCTTTTAGAAAGATGCCCAAAGCTCACAATTTACTGCACTATGGCAGCAAAAAAGTATATGGAAGCGATTGCAAACGAAAGTTTACCCTGCCATATTATAAAGCCGGGAGAAATTTTGGATCTTGGCAATCAGAGGGAGCTGCAATTTATTCCCGCACCGCTCCTGCATTGGCCCGACAGCATGTTTACATGGTATCCTGCCGAAAAGACACTTTTTACCTGTGACTTTTTGGGGACCCATTACTGCGAACCCACCATGCTGGACACTGGTATTCATGATCAAAAAGCTTATGAAGAACAGTTTGCCTATTATTTTAAAGGAATTTTCAGGCCGTTTAAGCCTTATGTATTAAAGGGACTTGCTCTAATAGACGCTCTGCCTGCAGAAATGATCTGTCCAAGCCACGGCCCCTGCTTAACAAAAAATATTGAGCATCGAAAAGAGCTTTACCGCCTTTGGAGCACTCCGAAAATCCCGGAAAAAAAGTTCGTTTTTATTCCTTATGTTTCTGCATACGGCTATACCAAAAAGCTTGCAGAAGCTGCAGCAGAAGCACTCTCTTCAAATCCCAGTCTGGAAGTCTCGATGATGGATCTTGTTCATGCAGATGCTTTTGAGGTTGCCTCTAAAATCAACAGTTGCCAGGCACTCTTGGTCGGCTCCGATACAATCAATCGGGACGCACCCTCCGTTATATGGAAAGCACTTGCAATGATTGACGCCATCAACACCCGCAAACCCGCCGGTGCCTTTGGTTCCTTCGGGTGGAGCGGGGAAGCTGTACCTATGATAAAAGCCCGCCTGGAGGGATTGAAATTTAAATTTCAGGGAGATGGACTGCGTGTCAATTTTATGCCTACTGAAGAAGACCTCCTTTCTATGAAAAATTACGCTCTTCAGATTGTTTCGTCTCTCTGAATTTGTTAAAAAGCAGAGCAGAAATTAATTTTTTAATTTCTGCTCTGCTTTTTCATTTTGTAAAAATTTTGATGTAAAAAACGTCTCGCCCTTTTTATTATAAAATGAAAGGGGCGAGACGAAAATAAATCTCCCAGATTTAATCAGGGGTCATTTTTAAGGCCCAAAAGCCACTCTACCGAAACACCAAGGATCTTTGAGAGAGCAATCAACTCAATATCAGATACACTACGGATCTGCCCTTCCAGTTTTGAAAGACCAGAAGCATTCATATCCACACCGTTGACCTGCAGCTGTGCAAGAAGCTCTTTTTGCTTCATTCCAAGATCCTTACGGGCTTCTTCTACACGGGCTCCAACTAGATTGCGGCTCCCAAGTGCCTGTTTGCGTAATCTCAACGTGCTTCATCTCCCGTAAATTAATCAATTATTGCTTGCATTCGGGAATAGAATCCCCGGAAAATGATTCATCCCATATAAATTGTTAACAGTATAATCTTTTTCCCCTAAAAGCGCAATAATAAAACTAATTTTCCTTTTATTTTAAAGAACAATTCAAAAAATTTCAAAATCAGAAATTTTTTTTACATATTATTTGTTATTTCCCAGGAACCTTGCTATAATATCCCTAACGCAACTTTCTATCCATACTATGCTGCTGTGCCATTTAAGGTGGCAGCAGCCAAAATTTTAATGGAGATGAATATCCCATGAACACACCCCCTGTAAAAACAAATTTGACGATGTTGACCGATTTTTACGAAATCACAATGGCCAATGGCTATTTTCAAAATGGATATCGCGACCGGATTGTCTATTTTGACATGTTTTTCCGCAACATTCCTGACAATGGCGGATTTGCCATCATGGCAGGTGTTCAGGAAGTCGCCGAATACATGAAAAATTTGACCTTTACCGAAAAAGATATTGATTATCTGAAAAGCTGCAAAATCTTCAGCGAAGAATTTCTGCAGTACTTAAAGGACTTCCATTTTTGCTGTGATGTATGGGCCGTTCCGGAAGGGGTACCGATCTTCCCGGGGGAGCCCATTCTAACTGTTCGCGGGCCGGTAATTCAGGCGCAGTTTGTCGAGACGATGATTCTCTTGACAATCAATCACGGACGATCCGATTTGCTTTCGTGGCGATCAGACTTTCGTGATTGATTGTCAAGAGAATCATCGTCTCGACAAACTG
>DHOF01000086.1:11981-12197 GCA_002411615.1 Ruminococcaceae bacterium UBA5397 | reverse complement strand
TATTTCTTCTTCAGAAAACTCAGCGCCGGAATGGGCGAGCCGGGCAAACAGATGAATTTCGGCAAAGCCAAGGTCAAAAAGATGTCTGACGAAAAGAGAAAGACAACTTTTGCAGATGTTGCTGGTGCCGATGAGGAAAAAGAAGAGCTTTCTGAAATTGTAGAGTTTCTTAAAAATCCTCAAAAATATAATGAACTGGGCGCAAGAATTCCAAAA
>DHOF01000086.1:11595-11779 GCA_002411615.1 Ruminococcaceae bacterium UBA5397 | reverse complement strand
GGGCCCTCCCGGTACCGGTAAAACGTTGCTGGCGCGGGCAGTCGCGGGAGAAGCGGGCGTTCCGTTTTTCTCAATTTCCGGCTCTGATTTTGTTGAGATGTTTGTCGGTGTCGGTGCGTCTCGTGTGCGTGATCTGTTCGAACAGGCGAAGAAGAGCAGCCCCTGCATTATTTTTATTGATGAA
>DHOF01000086.1:0-11411 GCA_002411615.1 Ruminococcaceae bacterium UBA5397 | reverse complement strand
TATTTTTATTGATGAAATTGATGCAGTCGGCCGTCAGCGCGGCGCCGGACTTGGCGGCGGACACGATGAACGTGAACAGACGCTGAATCAGTTGTTGGTCGAGATGGACGGCTTCGGTGCAAACGAGGGTGTCATTATGATTGCGGCGACGAACCGCCCGGATATCCTGGATCCGGCTTTGATGCGTCCGGGTCGTTTTGACCGTCAGGTGACGGTTGGATATCCGGATATTAAGGGCAGAGAGGCAATCCTTCATGTTCATGCCCGCGGAAAGCCTTTGGCACCGGATGTGGATCTGAGAACGATTGCAGGCTCGACAGCTGGATTTACCGGCGCAGATTTGGAAAATCTTTTGAACGAAGCAGCTTTGCTTTCCGCTAGAAAAGGTCTCAAAGCAATTACGATGTTAGAGATCGAAGAGGCTACGATCAAAGTCATGATGGGCACGGAAAAGAAGAGTCACATCATGAGTGATAAAGAAAAGAGACTGACAGCTTATCATGAAGGCGGTCATGCGGTGGCAACCTATTATTGCCCGACGCAGGATCCGGTTCATCAGATTTCCATTATTCCACGCGGAATGGCCGGCGGCTATACGATGTCGGTCCCGACGGAAGATCGTTCCTACAAGACGAAAAAAGAAATGAAGGAAGATCTGGTCGTACTTTTGGGCGGCCGTGTTGCAGAAGCAATTACGCTGGACGATATTTCCACTGGAGCTTCTAACGATATTGAGCGTGCGACAAAGCTTGCGCGTGCTATGATCACAAAGTACGGAATGACGGAAGCTTTAGGTCCCATCACTTACGGGCAGGATCAGGGCGAACCGTTCCTTGGCCGGGATATGGGTCATATTCGGGATTATTCAGAAGCGACTGCGTCGGCGATCGATAAAGAGACTCGCAGTATCATGAATGATGCTTACACCAAAACGCATGGAATTTTGGAACAGCATCTCGATCAGCTGCATGATGTCGCAGCCTTTCTGTTTAAACATGAAAAAATGAGCGGAGAAGAATTCCGCCTAGTAATGGAAGGAAAAATGCAGGGACTTCCTTCAGATGATACGAATGCTTTGCCGCCGGATGGGGAAAATTCTCAGAAACCGGAACAACAGTTGGAAAAATCTTCTGAAGAGACTTCAAAAGCGGATTCTGAATCGGAAAATGCACAGGAAAATTCGAGCGATCAAAAGCCGGATTCTCCTCAGAACCCCTCAGCTGAATAATTTGAAAGGGGAATGAACAAAATCATTCTCCTTCTTTTTTTGAAAAATTCTTATTGGGAAAAATTTCAGGGATTCCCTGTTTAAAAAGGGAAAAAGGAGGAAAAATGGCGAGAAAAGCAGCTTATAATAATGAAAGTATCTCAATGCTCAAGGGCGCCGACCGCGTACGTCTACGCCCCGCGGTCATTTTTGGCTCTGATGGGATCGAGGGATGCGAACATTCGATTTTTGAAATTTTATCGAATTCAATTGATGAAGCCCGTGAGGGATACGGCCGCGAAATTACGGTGACCCGCTATAAGGATGATTCCGTTGAGGTGGAAGACCATGGCCGTGGAATTCCCGTGGATTTTAATCATAAGGAGCAGCGCTATAACTGGGAACTCGTTTTCTGCGAAATGTACGCGGGCGGAAAATATAATAATGATGCTGATTCGAGCTATGAATATTCATTGGGCCTAAATGGGCTCGGCCTTTGTGCAACGCAGTATTCCAGCGAATATATGGATGTGGAAATTCATACGGGTGAAACCAAATATACGCTTCATTTTGAACATGGTGAAAACGTCGGAGGACTTCATCAGGAGCCTTCTAAATCGAAAAGCGGAACAAGAATCCATTGGAAACCAGATTTACAGGTTTTTACCGATATTGCAGTGCCGGTAGAATACTATCAGGATATCTTAAAACGTCAGGCGATCGTCAATGATGGAATCCGGTTTGTTTTAAAGAATCAGGCGGAAAATGGTTTTGAAACTGAGGAGTTCCAGTATGAAAATGGAATTGCAGACCATGTAAAGGAAGTTGCCGGCGATGATTCCCTTACCGCGGTGCAGTTCTGGCAAACAGAGAAAAAAGTTCGTGATCGTGCCGATAAGCCGGAATACAAAGTAAAAATCAATGTGGCGGTCGCTTTTTCCAACCGAAATAAAATGCTGGAATATTATCACAATTCCAGTTGGTTGGAACATGGTGGCGCACCGGATAAAGCGGCCCATAATGCTTTTGTTTATCAGATTGATGCCTATTTAAAACAGAACAATAAATACAATAAAAATGAGAGCAGAATTGCATTTCAGGACGTCGAAGACTGTTTGATCCTTTGTATTTCTTCTTTTTCCAATCGGACATCTTACGAAAATCAGACGAAAAAGGCAATCACTAATAAAGGAATCCAAGAGGCTATGACGGAAATGCTGCGGCATCAGCTGGAAATCTATTTTATTGAGAATCCACTGGATGCGGAAAAGATTGCCAATCAGGTGCTGATCAACAAGCGCAGCAGAGAAGACGCAGAAAAGACACGGCTAAATCTTAAAAAGCGGCTGACTTCCACGATGGATTTTACCAATCGGGTCGCAAAGTTTGTTGACTGCCGTAGCAAAGATGTTTCAGAGCGTGAAATCTTTATTGTGGAAGGCGATTCTGCTTTGGGAGCCTGCAAGCAGGCACGAGATCCGGATTTTCAGGCGATTATGCCGATTCGCGGTAAAATTCTCAATTGCCTTAAAGCGGACTATGATAAGATTTTTAAGAGTGATATTATTACGGATTTGATTAAAGTGCTCGGCTGCGGGGTACAGGTAAAATCTAAGGCAAATAAAGAAATCTCTTCTTTTGAGATGGACAACCTGCGCTGGAATAAGATCATTCTCTGTACAGATGCAGATGTAGATGGATTCCAGATTCGTACCTTGCTTTTAACGATGCTCTATCGTCTGACTCCGCAGCTCATTACTGCTGGAAAAGTTTTCATTGCAGAATCCCCTCTTTATGAAATTCGCTGTAAGGACCAGACGTACTTTGCTTATGATGATCCCGAGAAGGAGCGCATTACAAAGAGACTTGCCGCACAAAAATTTACGTTGCAGCGCAGCAAAGGATTGGGAGAAAACGAGCCGGATATGATGAACTTGACGACGATGAATCCCAAGACCAGAAGACTGATTAAGGTGATGCCGGCTGATGCGAAAAAGACAGATGAAGTATTCAACTTGCTTTTAGGGGATAATCTTTCGGGAAGAAAAAAACATATTGCGGCTCATGGGGCAGAATATATGCAGAACGCAGATGTTTCCTAATCAGAATTTTTTTGGAAAGGAGGACATTGAAGGATGCCAAAGAAAAGAAGAACAACTGCGGCGGTAAAATCAGTGGTGCATGGGGTTATTGAAGGCGCCGGACAAGTGCAGGAACAACCGATTGTAGATACGCTGGAAAAGAATTATATGCCATATGCTGTCAGTGTAATTATGTCCCGTGCAATTCCAGAGATCGATGGGTTTAAGCCCAGCCACCGAAAACTGCTTTATACCATGTATAAAAAAGGCCTTTTAACCGGTTCCCTAACAAAGAGCGCCAATATCGTTGGAGAGACAATGAAGCTCAATCCGCATGGCGATGCCGCAATTTATGATACCATGGTGCGTTTGTCCCGCGGCTATGAAGCCTTGCTTCACCCGTATGTGGAGTCAAAGGGAAACTTCGGAAAATTTTATTCCAGAGATATGGCATGGGCGGCTTCCCGATATACAGAAGCAAAGCTTGCGCCTATCTGTGCGGAACTCTTCAGTGATATTGATAAAGATACAGTAGATTTTGTACCAAACTATGATAATACGATGGAAGAGCCGACTTTACTGCCGGCGAGATTTCCATCCGTTTTGGTCAATGCAAATACCGGAATTGCGGTTGGTATGGCAAGCAATGTTTGTTCCTTTAATTTAAAGGAAGTCTGTGAAACGACAATCGCACGAATTCAGAATCCAAAGCATGATGTTTTATCGACTCTGCAGGCACCGGATTTTCCGGGCGGCGGACAGATCCTTTATGACCGCGGACAGATGGAAGAAGTTTATCGTACGGGGCGTGGAAGTATCCGGGTTCGCTCTCGTTATAGTTATGATGAAACCGCCAACTGTATTGATGTTACGCAGATTCCGCCAACTACTACTGTTGAGGCGATCGTCGAAAAAGTAATTGACCTTGTGAAACAGGGAAAAGCAAAAGAAATTTCAGATATCCGTGATGAAACAGGCCTTGCCGGATTAAAAATCACAATTGATCTCAAAAGAGGGACCGATCCAACAAGGCTGATGGTGAAGCTTTTTCGCATGACGCCGTTGGAGGACAGCTTTTCCTGCAATTTTAATATTCTGGTAGACGGTGCCCCAAAAGTGATGGGGGTCGGAGAAATTTTGGACGCATGGACAAAATTTCGTATTAATTGTGTGCGCCGCCGGACGGGGTATGATTTACAAAAAAAGATGGATAAACTCCATTTGCTGATGGGCTTACAGGCAATTCTGCTGGATATTGACAAAGCAATTAAGATTGTTCGTGAGACGGAAGAAGAAAGCGAAGTCGTTCCAAATCTGATGATTGGATTTGGTATTGATGAGACGCAAGCTGAATATGTGGCAGAAATTAAGCTCCGTCATCTCAACAGAGAATTTATTCTCAAGAGAACGGACGAAATTGGGGAGCTTCAAAAACAGATCGCCGAATTGAATGCAATTCTTGACAGTGACCGTAGAATCAAAGCAGTCATTATTAAAGAACTAAAAAATGTTGCTGACTTATACGGCCAGCCTCGGCGCAGTATTCTGCTTTATGCAGACCAGATTGAAGAGGAGTCGGAAGAGGAGGAAATCCCGGATTATCCAGTTAATCTATTTTTCACAAAGGACGGATATTTCAAAAAGATTACGCCGCAGTCTTTGCGAATGAGTAATGATCAAAAGCTAAAAGAGGGAGATATCGTCCTCGAACATATAGAATTGACCAATAACAGCGATCTTTTATTCTTTACGGATCGGTGTCAGGTATATAAAGCGAGAACCAGCGACTTTTCTGATACAAAAGCCAGCGTTTTGGGCGATTATATTCCTGCTAAACTGCAGATGGATGAAGGGGAAAATGCTGTTTTTATGGTCGCCACAAAAGATTATCAGGGAACTTTGGTATTCTTCTTTGAAAATGGAAAAGCTGCAAAAGTAGAGCTTTCTTCTTATGAGACAAAAACAAACCGCAAAAAACTGGTCAATGCCTATAGTGATAAATCTCCGCTGGTTAAAATGTTTTGTTTATCCGAAGATGTTGAAATCCTTCTGACTTCTACACAGGGAAGAATGCTTTTGGTTCATACAGGTGCAATTCCGGTAAAGACGACCCGATCAACGCAGGGTGTGCAGGGAATGACGCTGCGCCGCAGCGCCAAACTGCAGAAGGCGGAAATTTTTGAAGAGTCTTCTGGAATTCTGAAAAATCCGCAGCGCTATCGCAAAACGATCCCCGCAATTGGCAGTTTGCCCTCAAAAGAAGAACTTTCCGGGGAACAGCTCACCTTTTAAAAATAAATGAGCCGCAGAAAAGTGGAGGATCACAGTTCTGCGGCTCCGGCCCTATCGTGCAAACGCGAAAAAACAATTGGGTCGTATCCGTAGTATTTGTCTCGGAAGCACAGTCTATACAAAAATCATTTACTTTTAAGAAAATCGGTAAAATGATGGAAAGACTTGCAAAGTAAAAAATATTATGGTATTATAAACTATAACTGATTCATTCAGTATTAAAATTGCTTTATTTTAAAATGAAGATATGAAGTCGGAGGATCATTATGACTGGATTTGAGATCGCTTTTGGAATTGTTTTGCTGATATTTTCTGTTGCAATTATTTTTGTGGTTCTTCTGCAGGAAGGACATGATCAGAATACAGGGGTTATCAATGGCGGTGCAGATACATTCCTTAGTAGAAATCGTGCTCGAACGGTAGATGTGTTCCTCGCACGCTGGACAAAAATTATCGCGGTTGGATTTTTTATCGTGGTAATTGCGATTAATGCAACTATGTATTTCTATAAGGGTTAAGAGAAAATAAAAGCCCCGCTTATGGAAAGCGGGGCTTTTTATGTATAAAATTGGGGTAGAATAATAAAAAGCGCAGTATCCGGCAATGAGGTGCTGCGTACAAACAGGAAAAATCCTGTCTTGGAGGAATAATATGATCGATGATATTAAAAATGAAATTTTAAAGTATCTGAAAGATACTTCGGGGGGAATCGCTTCCCGTGATCTGATGCGGCAGATGGGAATCTCAGAAAAATACAGCAAGAATTTTTATCAGGCAGTTACTCAGCTTCGGCATGACGATTTGGTCAGCGTAAATCGAAACCATATTTTGTCGCTTCGCCATCAAGAGGAGCAGCAGAACATTCCCGCGACGATTGTCTCGCTTTCGAGAGGCTTTGCTTTTGCGCGTCCGGACGATGGCGGAGACGATATGTTTTTGCGTGCAGAAGATCTGCATGACGCGTTTTTAGGCGACCATGTAGAACTTGGAAACATCAAGCAGTCCATAAAAGGACCTAGCTGCGAAGTGATGAAGATTACGGAGAAGGCGGAGCCCGTTGTGAATGGTTCTATTGTGCAGGGAGAAATCTCTGCAGAACTGAATCCTGATGCAGCGATTCGCTTTCATGTTCCCATTGAGGACTTTTTTCACTGTGGCGCGAAAATCGGGGATAAAGTGCAGACTGTTATTCGCCGTCTGCCGCATTCTTCCCGCTTTATAGCAAAGGTCACAAAGGTATATGGTCGTGCGGACTGCGCAAAAATTTGTGCGGATTCAATTTTAGATCAGAATTCTGTCCGTATTCCTTTCCCGGAAGAAGTGAAAAGGGAAGCATTGACCATGAAAAATCGAAAAATCACGCCGGAAGAGCTTTCTGGGCGTTCTGATTTTCGTGACTGGCCGATCTGTACGATTGACAGTGCGAGTGCAAAAGATTTGGACGATGCTGTTTCCTGCGTAAAAATTCCGGAAGGCTATCGCTTGGGCGTGCATATTGCAGACGTTTCTCACTATGTACGCGAAGGCACTGCTCTGGATAAAGAGGCGGCGTTGCGTGCTACCAGCGTTTATCTGCCTGATCGAGTGGTTCCAATGCTGCCGGAAGAAATCAGCAACGGAGTCTGCTCGCTGAATGCGGGAACCGATAAGCTGACTTTTTCGGCGGTTATGGATATCAATCCCGAAGGGGAAATCGTTCATTATGAATTTCACAAATCGGTGATCGACAGCAAGGTGCGTGGCGTTTATACAGAAGTCAATGCCCTTTTTGATGGAACCGCCGATGAAGCATTAAAAGAAAAGTATGCGCCGGTCAGAGAAAGCCTGAATTGTTGTCGCGAACTTGCGGATATTTTGCGGGAGCGTGCAAAGCGTGCAGGCAACTTTGACTTGGATACCAGTGAATCTGAATTCGTGTTAGATGAAAATGGTGTTTGTATTGATGTAATGCCCCGTCACAGCGGTACTTCTGAGCGAATGATTGAGCAGCTTATGATTGCTGCAAATCAGGCAGCAGCAAAGCTGGCAAAAGCAAAGAAGCTTCCGTTTGTCTATCGTGTGCACGAACAGCCGGACCCTGATCGAATTGATACTTTGGCAGAATTGGTAGGGGCTTTAGGCCTTTCTGCAAAGAGCCTCAAGCACACAGGTGATGTGACGACGAAGGATTTTGCAGCAATTATGGAACAGGCCAAAGGGACGCCGGCTGAAAAGATTGTTTCCCATCAGCTGCTGCGTACAATGGCAAAAGCAAGATATGATGTCTCTCCAGTGGGACATTTCGGCTTGGCTTTAGCAGATTACTGCCACTTTACTTCACCGATCCGCCGCTATCCGGATACCTCGATCCATCGCATTTTAACGGCTTTTTTGGGTGGAGAAGACCATGATACGATTGTAAAGAAATATAGCGATTTTGCGGCTGCTTCTGCTAAACAGTCGAGCAGAATGGAAATTAAAGCGATGACCAGCGAACGTGATGCGGATGACTGCTATGCTGCAGAATACATGAGGCAGCATCTCGGAGAAGAGTTTGATGGAATTATCAGCGGCTGCACAATGAGGGGAATCTTTGTGGAATTGCCCAATACGGTAGAAGGTTTTGTCCCCAGTATCAGTTTTGAGGGAAAACATTTTGAATTTGATGGAATGGTTTCTCAAGTGGATGTGACAACCCGCGAAAAGCTGTCTATTGGAGATCCGATTCGTGTAAAAGCTGTTGCGGCAGATATTTCGAGTGGAAGAGTTGATTTTGTTCCGGCTTGATTTCTTTTTAAAAAAATAAGAAAGTATGTCCCATACCCTGCATATCTATGTAAAAGAGAGGGGGTATGGGACATTGATCTTTTTAATGACTTTGATTGGTTCCATTCTAGTGGCAGCACTTCTGCTGGAATGGGGAAATGCAAAAAAACCATTGCTGCGTGCGTTTATCAATGCAATTTGGGGAATGATTGCGCTGGCGGTCGTGAATCTCACCGGAATGATGACCGGAGTGACCCTCCCGCTTTCGCCAGTTGTAATCGGGGTAAGTGCTTTTGGAAGTATTCCGGGTGTTATTACTTTACTGTTGTTGCAACTGATCTTTGGAATTTAAACCGTATGAAAAATTTTTATACGATTTTCTAGTGTGTACAATGTGCAAGCGAATGGTCTGCGCTCTAAATAGAAAGAGAGAGGATTAAAAAGGCGTCCAAAGAATATTACAATTCTTTGGACGCCTTTTTATATTTATTTTTTTAGCAAATCAGCCGCTAAATCAGTATCACCGGAAACAAGTGCCAGAAGCATGCGATAGACTCGTTCCGGAGAGCGGTGAAAATTGCGTTTCACCATTTCAGCTTGTCGGTGATCAGCAAGAAGCAGGGTAAAACTCATCAGGTCCGAAGTTCCGCCCGAAATATGGCAGCAAACCTCATAACCTTTTTCGAGCTTGTGAACTTCTACTTTATTTTCTCGTTCATTGCGGGCAAATGCTAAAAGTTCTGTAGCAGCGGCCACTGCTTTTTCCCGTACTGCTGTAGGTAAAGCAGTATCAAGCTGACGTGCAATGCCGACTGCAGAAGAGCCTGCAGAATAATTTCCGGATTTATCACGGACCAGAATTCCTTTTTCAGTCAAACCGGACAGAGCGTCATTCAGTTCAAAATAATTTGCAAGCCCGGCCCCTTGAAGGCTTCCTAATATTTCCTGCTGAGAAAGCGGAGAATTGACCGAAGTTAGCAAATAGCATAAAAGAATTCGAATTTCTTCCTGACTTCTCAGTCCGCCGGGTTCTATCCCGGCCGTAAAGGCATCATAAGGCATTGGGCTTATCCCCCCCGTTTCATTTCTATTTTAGCACAAAGACAAGGGAATACGCAACGAAAATAAGAAGTTAACTTTCCTTTTTTGAAGAGAAATTCGATGAGGATTGTGCGACCTTTAGAATTTCTTTTTGCTGCTTTGCAGAAGAAATCCGATACAGTGCAATCAGTTCTTTCTCTTCAGGAGAAAGTTCTGTTATTTTTTTAATATCTTCTTTTGCAAATGGGTTCTGGCTGCCAGAATCTGCGACCTGTGAAGGAATGGACTCAGAGTCCAAAAATACTGACAGCGGGACATTTAAAATTTGCGAAATCTGATGAAGCATATGAATGCTGGGCGAAGTTTTTCCGGTTTCATAATAAGTATAAGTGCTTCGATCTATTTCTAAGACGCGTGCCATTTGTTCCTGTGTAAATCCGTTTTCGCGGCGAAGCTGGCGCAGAGTCAAAGAAAAATGATTGAGATAGTGATTGGTGGGCAATATAATTCCCCTTTCTTTAGAAGGAATTCAGCCAGACGAATCTTTTCTGATAGGAAGGGACTTGACGAAGGGCGAAAATTCCGCTATACTAATTTAGTCTTATGCATGCTACTGTGGCTCAGTTGGTAGAGTAGCTGATTCGTAATCAGCAGGTCATCGGTTCGAGTCCGATCAGTAGCTCCAAACTTGGAACCGCATGGAAGGTCGCTTAGGTGGCTTCTATGCGGTTTTTTCTCATTATGAGATGTTATAGACGATTCAACTTAGTTTATCACTTTTTTTAGAGAAAATAAAATAATAAATATTTATGGGGCTATAAACACAGTTTATATAATAGGAGGTGCCACAATGCTGGATATTCGAATAGAGACTTTTTTAACAGTCTGCGAATTTATGAATTACACAAAAGCAGCACAGGAATTGAATATTACCCAGCCGGCAGTTTCCTATCACATTCA
This sequence comes from Ruminococcaceae bacterium UBA5397, assembly GCA_002411615.1. Taxonomy (GTDB): domain Bacteria; phylum Bacillota; class Clostridia; order Oscillospirales; family Acutalibacteraceae; genus Caproicibacterium. Next base: position 1,085 of record DHOF01000086.1, on the reverse strand, counting down.
TACTCTGGAACAAGAATATGGAATGAAATTGTTTGATTTAAAAGACAAAAAATGGACTTTAACGCCTGCCGGACAAGCGGTTCGTTCTGTTGCATTGACCATGAAACATCATGATTCTATGTTGCGTATGACTCTTCAGCGAATGGCAAAGAAGGAAGAGCATATCGTGATTGGGGCGACTTTGACGATTGGGGTCTATCTAATCCCCGATATTATTGCGGATTTTTTGCAGGATAACCCATCTATGCAAATTCGACTGGTTATAGCGGATACACAGGAATTATTAAAAAAGCTCGACGCGCGGGAAATTAATTTTGCTGTTGTGGAAGGGTTCGTCCCCCAGAATGAATACGAAACGAGAGTTTACAGCAGAGAGCCTTTTATCGGAGTTTGTGCAGCCGATTATTCTTTGCATAGTTCTTCTTGCTATTTGGAAGATCTTTTGGAAGAACGTCTTTTATTGAGAGAGCAGAATTCTGGCAGCCGAAGACTTTTAGACAGATGTTTGCAGCGCCGAAACCTTCAGATATCAGATTTTCATTTCCAAATGGAAGTTAATAATTTAGATGCTTTAAAACGTCTAACAGAACGAGGCTGTGGGATTACCTTTTTATTTGAGCGTGCGGTTAAAGAAGAACTGCAAAGGGGAACCCTAAGAAAGATTCCGATTAAAGATTTTTCTATTGCACATGATTTTATATTTCTTTGGGGAAAAGATAATACTTTTGTCGGGTGCTATGAATCTTTTTTTCAAACAGCCTTGAACAATAAAAATAAAAAGCCATAGGATTTTTTAGAAAAGCAGGGAAATCCTTGTAAAGAGACTTTTTTCAAAGGAGGAGATTAGAATGAGCCGTTCGAAACATACTGAGAAATTGCTGAATACTTCGAAAAATATGATCTTTTTTATCTTGAGTGGTATTATTTATTCAATCAGCGTGCGTGTCTTTACAGCACCAAATCAGATTGCTCCCGGTGGACTGACTGGTGTTTCTACGATGCTTAATTATATATTTGGCTCGCCAATCGGTGCTATGACGATGTTACTTAATTTGCCCGTCTTTATCTGGGGCATTTTTGAAATT
>DHOF01000146.1 GCA_002411615.1 Ruminococcaceae bacterium UBA5397 | reverse complement strand
AAGAGGTTCAGCGGCTTTTGGATATGGGTACGCCGTGGGTTATCCGACAGAAAATGCCACTGAAAGGCAGCACTACCTTTGTTGATTCCGTATTTGGAGAGATCACCATTGAAAATAAAATGTTGGAAGATCAGGTTTTAATTAAATCAGATGGATATCCGACTTATAATTTTGCCAACGTGATCGATGATCACCTAATGCATATCACGCATGTTGTACGTGGGTGTGAATACCTGACGAGTACACCAAAATATAATCTGCTATATGAGGCATTTGGCTGGGAAGTTCCGACTTATGTACATTTGCCGCTGATCATGGGACGCAATGCCGATGGGACAACCAGTAAGCTTTCAAAGCGCCATGGCTCTACCGGATTTGCTGATTTGATCAAAGAAGGATATTTGCCGGAAACCATTGTCAACTACATTGCGCTTTTAGGTTGGGCTCCTAAAGATAACCGTGAAATTTATTCTTTGCAGGAATTATGCAATGCTTTTTCACTCGATGGAATCAGCAAGAGTCCGGCAGTGTTTGATTATGAAAAACTCACATGGATGAATGGGGAATATATTCACAAGATGCCAAAAGAAGAATTCATCCGGCAGGCGGCTCCTTATTTTAAAAAAGTTTTTGGAGAGAATTTGCCCGATACTGAAATTCTTGCAGATATTCTTCAGCCACGTGTCTTGAAATTTGCCGAAATCCCTCAAATGTTGCAGTTCTTTAAAGAACTGCCAGACTATTCGACAGACTTTTTTATTAATAAAAAGAGTAAGGCAACTTTAGAGAATGCCCCAGTGATGCTCCAAAAATCAATTGATCTGCTGTCGTCTCTGGAAGATTGGAGCGTACCTTCTCTGCATGACAAACTGCTTCAGCTTGCGAAAGATTCAGAAGTGAAAAATGGCACTTTACTGTGGCCGGTGCGAATTGCAGCGGCGGGACAAACGGTGACTCCTGGAGGTGCAATGGAGATTTTATCCATCCTAGGGAAAAAGGAATCCCTGAGAAGGTTATCGTTGGGTCTTGAAAAACTGAAAGCATAAGGAGTGTTAATCACATGAGTGATCATACAATAGTAGAGCCGGCAGAAGAAAATTCCGGAAACTTTATTCATACCCTGATTGAAGAGGACTTAGCAAAAGGCGGACGTGATTATGGAAAGAAAATTCATACACGTTTTCCGCCTGAGCCAAATGGTTATCTTCACATTGGGCATGCCAAGGCAATCTGCATTGATTTTGGTACGGCGGAAAAATATGGCGGTATGTGTAACCTCCGTATGGACGATACCAATCCAACCAAAGAGGATGTAGAATATGTCGATTCAATCAAGCGGGATATTAAGTGGTTGGGATTTGATTGGGACGACCGCTTCTACTATGCGTCCGATTATTTTCCGAAGATGTACGAATTGGCAGTCAAACTGATTCGGGAAGGGCTCGCTTACGTCTGCGAATTGACACCAGAGCAGATGCACGATAATCGCGGAGATTTGAGCCACCCGGCAGTAAGTCCATATCGCGATCGCCCGATTGAAGAGAGCCTTGATCTTTTCGCAAGGATGAAAGCAGGGGAATTTGAGGACGGCAGAATGACACTGCGCGCAAAAATCAATTTGAATTCCGGCAACTTTAATATGAGAGATCCGGTTATTTATCGAATTAATCATATGAAGCATCATCGTACAGGAAATGACTGGTGTATTTACCCGATGTACGATTTTGCACATCCGATTGAAGATGCAATCGAAGGAATCACACATTCCCTTTGCAGCTTGGAATTTGAGGATCACAGACCGCTTTATGACTGGGTAATCGAGCATGTGGATTTACCGGCAAAACCACGCCAGATCGAGTTTGCACGTCTGGGAATCAATAATACGGTAATGAGTAAGCGCAAACTGCGTCAGCTGGTAGAAAAGCATTATGTCAGCGGATGGGATGATCCTAGAATGCCAACGCTCTGTGGACTGCGCCGCCGCGGCTTTACACCGGCTTCTATTCGCAATTTTTGCGAACGAATCGGAGTCGCTAAAGTAAATTCCGTAGTGGAATTCAGCTTTTTGGAGCATTGCCTTAGAGAAGATTTGAATCAAAATGCACGCCGCACGATGGCAGTGCTTCATCCTATAAAACTGACGATTACCAATTATCCAGAAGGAAAAAGTGAAACGTTTGAAGTCGAAAATAATCCGGAACGTCCAGAAGACGGTACCAGAACCGTGACTTTTTCCAGAAATCTTTGGATTGAACAGGAAGATTTCATGCAGGAGCCTATCAAGAAATATTTTCGGATGTTCCCTGGTAATGAAGTGCGCTTAAAGACTGCTTATGTGGTGCGCTGTACAGGCTGCAAAACGGATTCTGATGGAAATGTGACAGAAGTTTTGGCCGAATATGATCCTGCAACCCGTGGTGGAAATACACCAGACGGACACAAAGTAAAAGGGACGATTCATTGGCTCGATGCTGATACGGCAATTTCCGCCGAAGTACGTCTTTATGATAATCTTTTTACAGTACCCGAGCCGGAACAGGAAAACTTTTTGGAATTGCTCAATCCAAATTCCTTGGAGATTCTTACAGAGTGCAAGGTGGAGCCTTCCATGATGCAAGCAAACGCTCCGGCATCTTTTCAGTTCATGAGGCAGGGATACTTTTGTCTGGACCAGGATTCTACTCCAGATCATCTGATTTTTAACCGTTCAGTGTCTTTAAAAGACAGTTTTAAAAAGAAAAATTGAACAAATTTGGATAAAAACAGATCTATTTCTTTTTCTTTTAAAAAGTTTTCGCAAAAATGAATTTATTTTACCCGATTTTCAGAAAAACCATTCCTAAAATGTAACTTTTCTATCAAAAAACTTTACCAGGCTGTTTGTTTTATGATATAATGACTTTGTGAGGGCTTTCGAAGATCGGAAACAGCAATAATTTCTTTGGGATTCCTATGAATTCCGAAGAAATTATTTTTGCCGTGCAAGTCTTGGATGTTTTTGTGCAAACGAGTTGTGTTTATGGAGAAAAATTCACAGCTTTTGTTTACGAAAAATGACAGACGTGTTTTCGATATCCGGAAAACCATTTTTGCAAAATTGAAATGGAGGAAAAAAACTATGTCGAAAAAGATTGTCATTGCAGGTGCTTGCCGTACTGCTGTTGGTAAAATGGGTGGCGTCCTTTCCACAGTACCTGCAGCGAAATTAGGCGAGATCGTAATTCGTGAGGCGATTAAGCGTGCCGGCATTCATCCAAAAGATGTTGATGAGGTATTGATGGGATGCGTCCTTCAGGCGGCTTTGGGGCAAAACGTTGCACGTCAGGCAACTTTGAATGCAGGACTGCCGATCGAAACTCCTGCGGTTACTTTGAATGTTGTTTGTGGTTCCGGTCTGAACAGCGTTAACATGGCTGCTGATATGATCCTTGCAGGAGACGCAGATGTTGTAATCGCCGGCGGCATGGAGAACATGTCATTGGCGCCTTATGCAATGACCAAAGCTCGTTTTGGCTATCGCATGAACAACGCGACGATCATTGATACCATGGTCAATGATGGACTGTGGGATGCTTTTAACAACTATCATATGGGCATAACAGCTGAGAATATCGCAGAACGTTGGCATTTGACCCGCCGCGAATTGGATGAGTTCGCTGCATGGAGCCAGCAGAAATGTGAAAAGGCTCAGGCGGAAGGCAAGTTCAAGGATGAAATCATTCCTGTTGAAGTAAAGAAGAAGAAGGAAACTGTCATTGTTGATACAGATGAAGGCCCGCGTGCAGGCGTAACTGCTGACAGCATTTCCAAACTGCCTCCGGCCTTTAAAAAGCCTGATGGTGTTGTTACTGCAGCAAACTCTTCCGGAATTAACGATGGCGCAGCAGCAGTCGTCGTCATGAGCGAAGAGAAAGCCAAAGAACTTGGCGTTGTTCCAATGGTCGAATGGATTGGCGGCGCTCTTGCTGGTGTTGATCCTGCCATTATGGGCATTGGACCAGTTGCTGCTACAAAGAAAGCAATGGCAAAGACAGGCATGAAGGTTTCTGATATGGATTTGATTGAAGCAAACGAAGCTTTTGCCGCACAGTCTGTTGCTGTTGCTCGTGAGCTGAAGTTTGATATGAGCAAATTAAATGTAAATGGTGGCGCAATTGCACTGGGACATCCTGTCGGAGCTTCCGGCTGCCGTATTTTTGTTACCCTCTTACACGAGATGCAGAAACGCAATTCTAAATATGGTCTTGCTACATTGTGCATTGGCGGCGGCATGGGCTGCGCAACAATTGTAAAGGCTTACAATAAATAAAGAGGAACAAATAAAATGAGCTATGTAAAGTTCGAACAGCAGGGAATGGTCGTAGTTCTTACAATTGACCGTGAAAAAGCTTTAAATGCTTTGAATGACCAGGTCTTGGACGACCTTAATGTTGCTTTTGATCAGATCAATCAGGAAACTTCCCGTTGTGTAGTGATTACGGGAGCCGGTACAAAAGCCTTTGTTGCTGGAGCAGATATTGCGGCTATGAACAAAATGACGCGCAGTGAGGCAGTGAAGTTTGGACAAAAGGGAAATGAACTTTTCCGCAAAATTGCAAAGTTTCCATTGCCCGTGATTGCTGCAGTTAACGGATTTGCTCTTGGCGGCGGTTGTGAGCTTAGTCTTTCCTGTGATATTCGTCTTGCTTCAGAGAATGCCGTTTTTGGACAGCCTGAGACCGGTCTGGGGATTACTCCCGGATTTGGCGGTACGCAGCGTTTGGCTCGCTTAATTGCAAAGGGAATGGCAAAAGAAATGATCTATGCCGGAACAAAGATTAAGGCGGACCGTGCTTATCAGCTGGGATTGGTGAATGAAGTTTACCCCCAGGAGAAACTAATGCCTGCTGCTCTGAAGTTGGCCAACAAAATAGCAGCAAATGCTCCGATTGCAGTGCGTGCAAGCAAACAGGCTTTAAATAAAGGACTTCAGATGAATATGGATGAAGCTGTTGTTCTGGAGGAGCAGTTCTTTAGCAGCTGCTTTGAAAGCTACGATCAAAAAGAAGGTATGAAAGCCTTCCTCGAAAAGAGAAAACATGAGCCTTTTGAAAACAAGTAATTTGTGGGTTATTTTTAAAAGGTTTTAGATGCTTTTCTTTTGATTATTACATCATAGATAGGTTGATTTCTTATAAATAATTTTTGGAGGTAAGAAGACAATCATGAAAGTTGGCGTAATTGGTGCCGGCACAATGGGCTCCGGTATTGCTCAGGCTTTTGCCCAGACAGAAGGATTTGAAGTTGCTCTTTGTGATATCAAAGCAGAATGGGCAGAAGGCGGTAAGGGGAAAATTCAGAAGAATCTTTCCAGCCGTGTTGCAAAGGGAAAAATGGAACAGGCCGCTGCAGATGCAATTCTTGCAAAAATCAGCACCGGCACAAACGAAATCGTCGCAGATTGCGATTTGGTGATTGAAGTTGCTCTTGAAAAGATGGAAATCAAGAAAAATATTTTCAAACAGCTGCAGACAATTTGCAGAAAAGATACAATTTTTGCAAGTAACACATCTTCTCTTTCGATTACTGAAATCTCCAACGGACTTGACCGTCCTGTCGTAGGAATGCATTTCTTCAATCCGGCTCCTGTTATGAAGCTGGTTGAGGTAATTGCAGGTGAGACGACTACCGATGAGCAGGTTCAGAAGATTATTGAAATTGCCGAAAAGATCGGCAAAACTCCGGTACAGGTAAAAGAAGCTGCCGGATTTGTTGTAAACCGTATTTTAATTCCGATGATCAATGAGGCAATCGGTATCTATGCAGATGGCGTAGCTTCCGTTGAAGGAATTGATACGGCAATGAAGCTGGGCGCAAATCACCCGATGGGGCCTCTGGCTCTGGGTGATTTGATTGGCCTGGATATTTGCCTTGCCATTATGGAGGTCCTGCAGAGCGAGACCGGCGATCCAAAATATCGTCCTCATCCGCTGCTTAAAAAGATGGTCCGTGCCGGAAAACTCGGCCGCAAGACCGGTGTCGGTTTTTACGATTATCACAAATAATTCGTATCCCGATACTTATTTAGGAATCGATAATCAGTGTAAATACTGTCAGTATCCCAGCAGACAGTGCTGCCTCTGATATTTATGGTTCCGTTTTGTAACACAACTATAGTAGGAAGAAGGTATATGCATGGATTTGCACCTGTCCAAAGAACAAGAGATGCTTCGTAAGATGTATCACGACTTCGCGGAAAACGAAGTAAAACCCCTGGCGCAGGAAGTTGACGAAGACGAGCGCTTTCCTATGGAGACCGTGGAAAAGATGTCCAAGCTGGGCATGATGGGCATTTATTTCCCGAAAGAATACGGCGGTGCTGGCGGAGATGTTCTCAGCTATGCGATGGCTGTTGAGGAACTGAGCAAAGTTTGTGGCACTACTGGTGTTATTGTTTCTGCTCATACTTCTCTTTGCTGTGCTCCAATTTATGAGCATGGCACTGAGGAGCAGAAGCACAAGTATCTGCCAAAACTGTGCTCCGGCAAATGGATTGGCGCCTTTGGTTTAA
>DHOF01000168.1 GCA_002411615.1 Ruminococcaceae bacterium UBA5397 | reverse complement strand
GTTTTTGCGTAAAACCAGAATGGACGAATTGCCGCAGATTTTTAATATTATCAAAGGGGATATGAGTATTGTCGGGCCGCGGCCTGAGATGCTGGAGAATGTTGAAAAATATACGAATGCGTTACCCGAGTTTCAATACCGGCTGCGTGTAAAAGCGGGGCTTACTGGACTTGCACAGATTCAGGGAAAGTATAATACTTCGCCCAAAGATAAACTGATGATGGATCTCATGTATATTCAACAGTATAGCATTTGGCAGGATCTGAAGCTGATTTTTCAGACGCTGACGATTTTTCTAAAAGCTTCTGAAAGTACCGAAGCTTTTAAAAAATCACCGCAAATAGCAAAGCCAAAAAATGAGAAAAAAGGTGAAAAAGATGAATCAGAATCGCAATAATCGGTCTAATCGGCCCGATACATACGAATCCCATTCTTCATCAAAGCGAAAGAAGATGCCGATTTCGGCGGGCAGAGCAGCGCTTTTAACGCTTTCAATTTTGTTTGTCGCGTTGGGTGCCATAACTGTGGTTGCTTACCAGTATATGTTTGCGCCGCTTACAGTTAAGGCAATTGACCGCAGCGCTTCAGCGTTGGGGATTGCCTCAAATGCGCAGGACGATATGAAAGAAACCGGTGTGACTAATATTGCTTTATTTGGTGTGGATTCCAGAGACGACAGTTCCGATGATGGCCGTTCGGATTCGATGATCATTCTCTCCATTGATAAAACACATTCTAAAGTGAAACTAACCTCCATTCTACGAGACAGTTATGTGCCGATTGATGGGCATGGAAAAGAAAAAATTACGCATGCTTATGCTTATGGCGGGGCTCCTCTTGCACTTCGCACCGTGAATGAGAATTACAATATGGATATTCAGGATTATGTGACCGTCAATTTTGCACAGTTTGCTAATCTAATTGATTCCGTCGGGGGAATTGATATGGATATCTCTGATGAGGAAATGAAGGAAATGAATGATGTAATCTGGGGTTCAGAGACCGAACAGGCGAGAGATGCCCATATGATTAAAACATCAGGGGAACAGCATCTAAACGGCAGCCAAGCAGTTGTTTATACTCGTATCCGTGAAGATGACAGTGATAATGCCCGTGCTGGACGTCAGCAAAAAGTGCTCAGCTATCTTTTAAATAAGGTAGAATCAATGCCGATGACAGAATATCCAGCACTGGTGCGTACCGCTATGGGAATGTGCGAGACTAGCCTTTCTCAGGATACGATTCTGGGTTATGTGCCGTTCTTGAGCAGTAAACCTTCAATGGAGCAAATTACGGTTCCAGATATTAAGTACGAGACTGATGTACAGGGTGGCATTTATGGAGATGCCGGATGGGTTTGGCGCTATAATTTGAGCAATGCCGGCAAACGAATTCGTGCTTTTATTTATAACGAGACATAAATAAAGAAAAATAAAAAGCTGCTGCTCCAATTTTAGAGCGGCAGCTTTTTTTGTGACTAATGAAAAAGGCTCTGCATCGGATTCGTTTCTGATGCAGAGCCAAAATTTGAAAATACTGATTAAAATTACTGAATGGAGCAGTCTAAATAATGGTCCAACTCTTCTTCATCTTTTTTCTTTTTTTCAAAGAAGAGGACCACTGCGACAGTGGCAGCCGCAATCGCTGAAACTGCTGAGATAATCGCGATCAGTACAGAGTATTTATTTTCTGTTCTCATAATGGACACCTCCCGATAGTCGATTCATTTCTTTTATCATATCCATTTGATGAAGAAAAGTCAAGTATTCGTTGTCAAGGGGGAAAAAAGAAAAAGCAGAGCGAAAAGCTCTGCTTTTAGATTCTTTTAAATCAAGCATTTACAGCATTCAGCTTGCGATTCAAGCTGGACTTTTTGCGGGCAGCAGTATTCTTTTTCAAAATGCCCTTTGCAGCTGCTTGGTCGATAGCTTTAACGGCGACACGCACGGCCTCGGCACGATCTTCTGCTTTGGCGTCAACGGCGGCATTTGCTTTCTTTATATTGGTCTTAAGTTCAGAATTAATCGACTTGTTGATCATCGTTTTTGTAGCGATAACCTTTACGCGCTTCTTTGCGGATTTAATGTTCGGCATAGTTGCACCTCCTTTTACGGTCGTCACATATTCTTAATAATAGCATTGTGACCATGAAAAAGCAAGCAAATTTCTCGAAAAACATTGGTTTTTGAAAAAATAATCTATAAAAATCCGCACAGACTATAAAAAACAAAGACAGGAGGAAGATTTTAATGGCATATCGAACAGATCTTGCGATGGAACGCAGTGGAAAAACAATGCAAAAAGAAAAATTGCGTGGATTTCCGGTGCGCAGATCAAAAGAAGGAGAAGTGTGTTATGTAACGATCGAAGCACCGCGAATTGGCGGCGGAGATGATGAAGAAGCGTCTTTGAGACGGCTGGTAACGGACGAGCTGCAGAAACTTTTGCCTCAAAAAGGAGAAATTTTGGTAGCAGGTCTCGGAAATGCGGATATGACGCCGGACGCGCTCGGTCCTATTTGTGCAGATCAGGTCTTTGCGACTCGTCATATCAAAGGGACAGTTGCACACGAAGTGGGTTTAGGGGAGCTACGCTCGGTAGCAGTGGTAAAGCCCGGCGTTTTGGGGACTACGGGCATTGAAACGGCAGAGCTTCTGCGCGCGCTGGTGCAGAAGCTTCACCCGGCGGCAGTAATCGCGGTAGATGCGCTGGCAGCCGGCAGACTACATCGGCTTTGCAAAACCATACAAATTTCTACCGGCGGAATTGCTCCTGGTTCCGGTGTGCGCAATGACCGGCCGCGCCTTGACGAAGAAACAATAGGAGCTCCGGTCATTGGGCTTGGCGTGCCGACCGTGGTGGATGCAGCTACGCTCTGTGAGGATCTTTGCAGCGGAGAGGTAGAAGGTGCCGGTACCATGATGGTAACGCCCCGCGGCATTGATTCGCTTGTTTCGCGCGCAGCAGGGCTTTTGGCTCTTGCAATCAACTGTGCAATCAATGACTCGATTGACCCCGAAACGTATGAGCAGCTAATGCTTGCTTAAACTTTTGTATTCTATGCTAATTTTGAAAGTTCCTGTGAAAGCACTTGACCAAAGAGATGGCCGGAATAAACCGCTTCGTCCAATGTATTTACCTCTGTGCCGAATTCACAGAGCAGAGAACCTTTGGTAAGCTCTTCGTTGTAGCGGCGATCGATAAAGTCGAGCGGGCGCATTAATTTTGGAAATTGTGTGCCGCCTGACTGCAGACGAACCGCCAGCTTGAGATTTTCGGCCCAGTTTGGAAAATCCAGCGTGCCGTCGTCGCAGCCTGAAATGATCATGACCTGTGCGGCTCGTTTCCCATTAACGATGGCGGTGGGTTTATAGCGGATTCCATCCTTCGTCGTCATGGAATCTCGGTGAATATCGAGTGTTACCTGAATGCTGGGATACTGCGCAAGATTTTTTTGAACAGTAGCGCAGCTGCGGTCATAACAACCATTGTAATTGGGGCTGTCGTGGATTGTGGTGTCATGGATGACGCCGATCCCCGCTGCCTTTAATTCTTCGGCAATGGCATCCCCTACCGCTACAACGCTGAGGCTGGGATCATCGCTGCTGGTAACGCCTGCATAGGCTTCACAAGTGTGTGTATGATAGATCAGCACCATTGGACTGCCGTCTTTGTGAATTTCCAGAGGCGGCGTCTGCGAAAGGACATCTGCTGCATCAACGGAATGTCCAGCCGTTGCATTTTTGATAAAGATTCCGTCCTGCTCTGTCCCACCCTGAGAAAGATCGGTTTCGAGAATGTTTCCGTCTAAAAGTGACTCAGAAAGCGAATCGGAAGGAAGACTTTCCGCAGAAGCTTGGGAAGATGCTGCGGATGATGGTTCGGTTAAAGAAATACTGGAATTAGAGGAAACCGGCGGAATATAAACGGATTGAGGCAAAGAATTAAGTGCCTCCGGTTCATTTGGATTGATGACTTCATGATAAAAACCCAGCGGCAGAGCTGTATCTGCGGCGGCGACAGCGGCCTGCTGAGCGGAAAATTCCGGCAGCCTTGAAAACACACAGGCGAAGGAAAAAATAGCGAGGAGTGCGGTTCCGGCTGTGCGAAGATATTTGCCCAATAAGAATCCCTCCCTGTCCTTGTTTTGTTGGAGTATATGGGAAAACTGGGGAAAATATGAATGGGGGAATGGAAATGCGGCCTACTTGGAAAATCGTTTTATGTTCCTGTGGAGCGACGCTTTTGGTGCTGGGAACAGGACTTTTGCTGATGGCGGTAGACGTAAATTGTCGATGGATTGGTTTTGGGGATGCACATACCCTTTATCTTGATCAGGTGCGTCCCGTGACAAAACGCCTCGGACCCCTTTCTTTCGCAACGGATGTATGGTATGATCAATTTGTTGAACTGATATGTCCGGAATCACTGGAATCCTGAAAGAAAGAGGGCGGCAGAATGAAAAAGCAGGCGGAAATTGGGACGTTGGCTTTTGGCACTTTTATGACATCGTCTTTGCCTGCTGCGGCTGCCACTCTTGAGGCGCCGAAAGATAGCTCTAGGGACAA
>DHOF01000053.1 GCA_002411615.1 Ruminococcaceae bacterium UBA5397 | reverse complement strand
AACCCTAAGATCAGAAGATTCATCAGACAGATAGAAATAAGCACCAGAAAAGAAGAATGACTTGCGCAGCGGCGGGTATCCCGCATTTCCTCATAGGAAAGACGCTGTGCAGCTACAAGAGAGGCAATCGAGATTGGATCTTCAAAGGTGGTTTGAGTAGTAGGCTCCTTCTGCGTTTCTGGCGGTAAAGGCTGTTCTGCAGAATCAGGGATTTTTGGATCGCTTGGCAGAATAAAATCATTTTGTACCGTTGGAACTTCTTTTGCAGAGTTCGAAATTTCCGGATTTGAAACAGAATTTTTCGGAGAACCTTCCGAAAAAGGATTTGATTCGTTCATGGAAACTCCTTTTCATCGAAGATTGGTAAAAATTATCCGCGTGCCTGCATTCGATTTTTGATCTGAGACAACCACGCTTTCATATCATCATTCGTATATCCATCAGAGACAATACTGCTTACTTGAGAACGATTAAAGCGATAGAGCTTAGAAGCGTCTGTATATCCGTCCGGATAAAGAATGCCGCAGTAATCCCAAACGGAACCATCGGAATCTTTAGAGGCATATCCGGAAATCATAATTTTGTTCGAACTGTCCACCAAGGTTACAATGCTTCCCAGCGGCAAATAATCAGTCGTTTGATACGACGAAGAAGAAACCGAAGAGGAAGGACTCGCAGCAGCGTTGGAAGAGGCAGTTTGCATGCTGCAGCCGGCGGCGAACAATAAAATTCCTGCGGCTAAAAGTGCCGTAATCTTTTTTTTCATGAATGAACCCCTCAAATTGTAAAAGATTTTTCATTTAACGAATGTTCTAAGTATATCATGCTTAAACAAAAGAAGTCAATTTATTCGAATGAAAGCTTAAATATCTGACTCGTGATAAAAAATCCCGTAGAATGAGTATACTTTCTTTTTAGCAAAACAATTCCCCCAATCATAGTTTTTTCTACGATTGGGGGAATTGTTTTATTTTTTAATATCCCAAATCCTCGTCGATCAGAATAACTTCCATTTGGGGAATGCCGCTCATTCTGCGAAGGAGCACAGAAATACCGTTGCAGATGCGTTCAGGACTATCACAATCATAGCATTTTAATTCTTTTCCCATAGCGCAAGGCGTTTTTCGATGCAGTCTTCTGGCATTAAGCGGCGCGGCAATGTTTCGTGCACGCCACATGGCGGAATCATAGTCATCAGCAATTTTATTGGTTCCGACAATAAAAATTACTTTTTCATGGTTATAAAGAGAGGCGGAAATTCGATTTCCACTGCCGTCAATATTAATAATCTCGCCGCTTTGTGCGACTGCGTTGGCAGAGGTCAGATAGACCTGTGCGGAAAGGGAAGAAGTCCGTACTTCTTTTGCCGGCTGCTGTTTCCAGTGCCAAAAAACGGTATTGTCTTTTGTGAGCTGGTCATAAATCCCGAGTTGGTCAATCGTCACGCTTCCTCCAATTCCAATCGTCTTGCCATGCAACTGGGAGACAAGGTGAGAGGCGGCTTCTGCTCCGGTTTTAAAATACGAGACAGTAAAACCATGCTTTTGAAGATTTTGGATCGTTTTTTGAATATCCATAGGGCATCCTCCTTTTAGTTTAAAAACTTTCCGTTAGCCGATTCCGTGGAAACAGAGCCCCAGAACCAGTACGATGATGGTGATTGGAACATAAATGTATTTTGCAAAAATTGGATAACTTTTTGAAAGCGGTTTTGGGTGGCCAATTTGGAGTTCCTCTTTAATTTTATCATATCCAAGAATATAGTAAACAGAAATTGCGCCGAGGACGGCTCCGATCGGCACGATAATAATGGAAACAAAGTCCATCCAGTTTCCCACTTTTGGTTCTGCTTCGATAAAAATGCCCACTAAAAGCGTCAGCGCACCGCATAAAAGGACGGCTGCTTTGCGGGGAATAGAAAATCGGTGCTGCCAGCTTTCGATTACTGCCTCAAACATGTTGATTAAAGAAGTGATTCCGGCAAATATTACGGAAACAAAGAAAAAGATGGAGAAAATCTGTCCCATCGGAATTTGCTTAAAAATGCCGGGTAAGGTGAGAAACATGAGAGAAGGGCCGCTGGTTGCATCAATGTGAAATGCAAAGACAGCCGGCATAATGGCGAATGCGGCGAGCAGAGCGGCGATGGTATCGAATAGTGCAGTGCGCAGCGAAGCACTTGGAATATCGGCGCTTTTGTCTAAGTAGGCACCATACACGATCATGCCGGAACCGGTGATAGAAAGAGAGAAAAAAGCTTGTCCCATTGCCATTACCCAGGTATCACTGCGAAGGAGCGCATCCCATTTTGGGATCAGCAGAAACTCGTATCCTTCTTTGGCACCCGGAAGAAATGCAACCCAGATTGCTAAAACCAGAAACAGCACAAAGAAAAGCGGCATCATGACCCGGCTTGCTTTTTCAATCCCTTTTGTGGTGCCGGCAAGAAGAATCCAACAGACAAGAATAATAACCAGTGCATTCCAAAAAAGGCTTCCAAAATCACCGGTCGCCTGTGAGAAAAATTCTTTTGCTTCTCCAACGAAAATCTCTCCCGTGATAGAGCCATAACAGGAACGCACAACCCATCCAATAATAATCGCATAGCCGATGGCAATGCCAAGAGAACCTAAAAGCGGAATCCAGCCGAGAATAGAACCGAGTTTTTTCTTGCCGCGACTTTCGAAACAATATTCATAGGCACCCAGGGTCCCGGTGCGCGCGCGGCGTCCAATCGCAAATTCAGNNTAACAGGAACGCACAACCCATCCAATAATGATTGCATAGCCGATGGCAATGCCGAGAGAACCTAAAAGCGGAATCCAGCCGAGAATCGAGCCGAGTTTTTTCTTGCCGCGGCTTTCAAAACAATATTCATAGGCGCCCAGGGTTCCGGTGCGCACGCGGCGTCCAATCGCAAATTCAGCGGAAAGTCCTACCCAGCCAAATAAAAACACAAATAACAAATAGGGGATCAGAAAAGCAGCGCCGCCGTATTGCCCGAGACGGTAAGGAAACATCCAAATGTTTCCCAATCCTACGGCCGAGCCGACACAGGCAATAATAAATCCAAAGTTTGAGCTGAAATTCCCGTTCTTGTGCGGGGAGTCAGATGATGTATTCATAGCTAATAAAATCCTCTCTTTTTTCTCTTTTTATGTTGAATGGAAGGCCAATCCCAATTTGATTTTTATGTTTCTAAAGATTCCAAAAACTTGAGCAGGGACAAGTTGATGCGGTCATTTTGGCTGATACTTTTTAAAAATTCAATGCAGTCAGGGCATTCCCCGCAGATATCAATTCCAAGAACTTCTCGGTGGCACAGCAGAAAGGCGAGCATTTGGCGCAGCTGTGAAAGACTCATGATGCCTTGATCCCAGGAGGTATTTACCACTTTTTTGCTGAGAACATCTTTATCAATGGAAATATAAATCGGAAATTTTCCGCAGAGTTGTGAAAACTGAGTTTCCGAAAGATTCAGATGGGAACTGTTAATGCACAAGACCCGGTCTCGAAATTCCGTGGGAATTCTTGCTTCCTGTTCTTTGGAAAGTCCCACCAAAATTACTTTTTTGAGCAGCGGAAGCTTTTTTAAAGAATCTAAAATCCAGTCTCCGCAGGAAAGAAGATCAGAAAAAAGCGGCTTCTGCATATCAGAATGGTGGTCAAAGACAACCAGAGAAAAAGGAGTTAAAATCTTTTCTATCCAGAACCTGGTGATGTAATGATAATTTCCAGAATCAATAAAGTGAATCCTGCGAATCGGTTCCAAAGAAATTCGTTTTCGAATTTCTTTGGCGGCTTTTTCATCGCAGAATCCGTCTGTTCCGCTAAGGTCGGTGCAGTCAATCCAGTGAATTCGTTCGTGCTGGTAGAAACGTTCTTCCTCGTAGATATGAGAAAAGTTTAAAATCGATAAAATCGGAGCCTGATCGGTCATTTTCCCGTTTCAGCTTTCATCAGAAGCGCTACCGTCTCAATATGGTTCGTATGCGGGAACATATCTACCGGCTGAAGTGCTTTTACTTTCCAACCCAGCTTGACAAGATAATCAAAATCCCTTGCCTGCGTTTCAGGATTGCACGAAATGTAGACGACTCGTTTTGGATTTAGACGGTTAAGGCTTGCTAAAAACGGCTCGCTGCTTCCGGCGCGGGGCGGATCCAGGAAAACAGTATCGATCTGCTCTTTATCGGCGGCAAGTTCGACCATAAAATCTCCTGCATCTCCGGTAAAAAACTGCGCGTTTGTGATTTTGTTGAGTTTTGCATTTCGGATAGCGTCTTTTACTGCAGCGGGATTAATCTCGATGCCGATCACTTCTTTTGCTTTTTTGGCGGCAACTAGCCCGATTGTTCCGATTCCGCAGTAGGCGTCAATTACGGTTTCTGTTCCCGTTAAATGTGCAAACTCCATTGCAGTACGATAGAGCACTTCAGTTTGCAAGGGGTTGATCTGATAAAAGCTTTTGGAAGAAATCCGAAAACGGCAGGAACAGAGATCGTCTTCAATATATCCCGGGCCCCAGAGAACCTTTTCCCGTTCACCGAGAACAAGGCTGGTATGGCGTTTATTTAAATTTAAAATAACAGTCGTAATTTCCGGATGTTCATTTCTCAGCGCTTTTACAAATTTCTTTTCTGGAAAAATCGGATTTGTGGCTACCAAAACAACCATGACCTGATTGGTAGAAAATCCGCGCTTGATCAGAACATGGCGCAAAAATCCGCGTCCGGTGCGCTCATCAAAGGTGGAAAGCTTAAAACTTTTGAGAAGCTTTCGAATGGTTCCCATGATGCGGTCGGCGGTCTCGTCTTCTGTTAGACAGGACTCTACCGGAACGACCCGATGTGTGCTGGATTGGTAAACGCCGGAGATGATTTGTCCTTTACGATCCGTTGTAAAAGCCGCTTGTACTTTATTGCGGTAATGATAGGGAAAATCCATTCCCAAAATCGGATTTGGCTTGCAGAAATGTCCTAAAAGAGAAAAGACCCGGCGCTCTTTCCAGCGAAGCTGCTCCGGATAGGAAAGATTCTGTAGCTGGCATCCGCCGCACTTGTGATAAAGCGGACACTTTTGTGCCTCTTTTAATTCCATATAAAAAGAAATCCTCCTATTAAAAAACCAAAGACTTATTTATTTAAAACATTCTAAATCAGTATACCATAAAAAATGCCGAAAAAAAAGCCGTCCCGGCAGAAACCGAAACGGAAACCGCTTATGACTGCGGCGGAAGATATTCTTTACAGGAAATCGATTCCACGGTCATCTTTAAAATCACTGTGCGGGCAAATGATGCCGGAGAAAAAGAAAAATCTTGTTCTGTAGAATACTGTTTCATTAAAAGAGAAAGCGCTTTTTGCTTTTGGGAAGGCTCTTCTACAAATTGTACTTTCCCGGTTCCAATGACGCTCTGATAGTAAAAGGAATATTCACAGGCAAACTGCCCTGTTTTCACGGCGTGCGAGGTGTCAAGTTCAAAAGAAACCTCTGGATTTTTTCGAAGAAGGTCGAGCTTTGTTCCTTCTTTGGCACTATGAAAGTAAAAGATTCCGTTTTCCTCCGGCAAGAAACCAAAATTCAGCGGAATTAGATAGGGGACGGGATCGTTTGTAATTGCAAGACGGCAGCAGTCACATTTTTGAATAATGGAAAATATTTTTGTTTGGTCAACCACTTGCCGATCACTTCTGCGCATAAGGAAATTCCTCCTCAATCAAAAAATACAATGAACAATTTATTTCATTCAGTATAGTAAAAAAGAAGAGAAAAAGCAACCCTTTAAAATCTTTGCCGAAAACGTTCGTAACGTGACTTAGCAAGAGCTTCTCCTGAAAAGGTCGTTTCTTTTTGAAAAAATGAAAAAATATTTTCTTGGAGCTCATCGTAGAGCGGAGTAAAGTCACCGTTTTCCGGTTCCGGAAAAATACGGTCGGCGGCTTTTAATTTTAATAAGTCTTCCGCTGTCATGTGCAGACATTCCGCCGCTTCGGCTGCTTTTTCACTGTCTTTCCAAAGAATAGAAGCACAGCCTTCCGGGGAAATGACGGAGTAAACAGCATTTTCCAGCATCCAAATTTCGTCGGCAACGGCTAGACCAAGTGCACCGCCGCTGCCGCCTTCTCCAACGAAGAGAGATAGAATAGGGGCTTTTAGCGTCATCATTTCACAGAGATTTTCTGCGATTGCCTGCCCTTGTCCGCGTTCCTCGGCGGCAACACCGCAGTATGCACCGGCTGTATCAATAATGCAGAGAATCGGACGGTGGAATTTTTCCGCCTGTTTCATCAGTCTGAGCGCTTTACGGTAGCCTTCTGGATGTGCCATGCCAAAATTATGTGCGACTCGTTCTGCCGTATTGTGGCCGCGTTCCAATGCAATTACTGTTACAGGCATCCCGCAAAGCCGTCCGATGCCTGCGATGACTGCCGGATCGTCGCCAAAGCGTCGGTCTCCATGAAGCTCTGTAAAATCCGGAACCAAATGGAAAAGAAAATCAGAGGCGGTAGGGCGGCCTTTTGCGCGTGCCGCTAAAACACGTTCATATGCTTTCATATGGATTCTGCCTCCTCACTGTGATGTAAGCTTAAAAGGGTTGAGAGCTGTTCTTTTTGGGTTTCCCGATTGGAAAGCGCATCGACAAATCCCTTTTCCAATAGAAATTCTGAGCGCTGAAACCCGGCAGGCAATTTTTGGCGAATTGTCTGTTTGATGACACGGGGGCCAGCAAATCCAATCAGCGCCTGAGGCTCAGCGAGAATAATATCTGCTTCCATTGCGAAACTTGCCGTA
>DHOF01000114.1:354-19678 GCA_002411615.1 Ruminococcaceae bacterium UBA5397 | reverse complement strand
TTTAAAAGCTGTTTTTCCCCGCCGCTGATTTCATTGACCGGTTTTTGAATCAAATGATCAATCCCCAAAAATAAAGCGGTTTCTGCCACCCTCTGCCGAATTTCAATTGGAGGCAGTCCTAGATTTTCCAGACCGAAAGACAACTCGTGAGAAACTGTATCCGTCACAATTTGATTCTCCGGATCCTGAAAAACGAAGCCGATCTCGGAGGCAGTACGATCTGTATCAGAATCCCTAGGAAGCTTAAAAGTCCGCTCCCCTTTCATCATCCCATGCGGCGTAATTTGAGGCTTCAGGCTGCGCAAAAGTGTACTCTTTCCGCAGCCTGAAGCGCCGCAAAGCAAAAAGAATTCTCCGCTCTTAATTGTCAAAGTTACATCTTGAACCGCAGCAGACGTTTGTTTCGGATAATAAAATGAAAAATGAGAAAGTTTGACCAATTCACTCATAGGATTTTTTCCTTCTGTCCTGAATTTTTTTCTGCGCCCAAAAGAGCCGAATTTCTGAGATTTTCTCCCATAAAATCGGAAGAACCAAAAAAGTAAAATAAAAAGCCGTTAAAATAAGAGCCCAAATATCCGCAGAAAAATAGAGCTGTGGAAAATACTGCATAACAGAATTCTTCCCAAAAATTGCAAAGGCAGAAAGAAAAGTAAACACCAAAAAAGCAAACAGCCAGAAAAAATCTTTTTGGGTAAACGGATACTCTTCCCCGCAAGTTCTCTTTGTGATTCCATAACCGCGTGCTTTCATAGAATCAGCCGTATCGAGGCCGCCTTCCATCGACCACTCCAGCAGACAGGAAATATGGCGCATTCCATTTTTAATTTTATCCCCAAAGCGATCAGACGTGGATTCCAAGCTATGCCGTGCCTGACGAATGCAGCGAATTCGTTCTTCTGTCTGAGGAAAAAGTCTCAGCGTCATACATAAAAGAAGGGCAAGATTTGGAAACCTTCGGCCAAAAAGATATAGAAATTTCTGCGTCGTCAAAAGGACATCCATGCAGCGAAACCACATCAGAACCGTTAAGAGCATGATTCCACTGCAAAATCCATAAAGGAGAGATTCGAGTGTGACTGCAGAACCAAACAAACGGCATAGAATTGTTTTTCCACGGTGATTAAAAAGCACATTAAAAGCGGCAAAAACAAAAGCTACCGGAAGCGCCCCCATAAAAATATGCAAAGCTCTTTTCACGCCAAAATAAAAAGAGTAGGACAGCAATGCTGCCATTAGGCTGATCCCAAGGTAGAGCGGATTCAGGCTGCACATTGCAAAGACGGCGGTTGTCAGAGAATAAAAGAAAAGTAAACCGGGATGCAGTGTAGAAAAAATAGGTTCCTCTTTCATTTTTCTTTTACCTCCGGGCCAATCCCATATTTTTCTCGAATGCGATACAGTTTTTTGCCCCATGGTTTTTCCAAAAGCAAAAGGAATAACACAGTAGAGATCCCGTGAATCACATCCATCCACGCGCTGGAGGCAAAAGCTGCTAAAAAAGCGGCAGGATTTACAGGACGGATAAATCCGAGAACATACCATAAATCCATAAACCAACCGAAAAGAATTCCGCTGATAAAACCGAAAAGAAGCAAAAAAAAGCGTTTGCGAAAAAAGCCCGCTCGGTAAAACAGGCCTCCAAAAAATCCAATCATCCCCCACGCATACATTTGCCATGGAGTCCACGGTCCCTGCCCTAAAAGCAGATTACTCGAAAGTGCTGTCAAAGCACCGGTTAAAAATCCGGCATCTTGACCAAATGTGATCGCCGTGATCAGAATAATTGCACTCGCAGGCTGAAAGCTCGGAATCGCCGAAAAGAGCGTCCTTCCTAAAGCTGCAATCACACTCATCACCGCAATTGGGACCAAATCCCTCGGACGCGGTTTTTTATTTTCAAATGATAAAAGAAAAGGCGTCAGCGCCAAGACTACGCACAAAAGACTGAGCGCAGCTGCTGCTTCCGCCTCTAAAAATGCCGAACCCACCAACGCTATCGGCAGCAAAATAACAGCCGCTGCCTCAAAAACACGCAAAAGGGAAGCTCGTTTCATGTTTTAATTTCAATCCTTTTTAACCAATTCCATATCCTACATCTTTTCCCATGTTACAGGTATAAATAAAGAGCACAGAATCTCCGTTATTGAGGGAATAACTACCGCAGCCTACATTGGGAGCATGACCGTTAACTGCATAAAGCCAGCCGCTCATGGAACCGCAGTCCTTCTCATATAGGCTGCCGATTCCGGCAATATAACCTCCCCGAACATCTGCAGAAACACCGGAAGCCATCAGCGCATCGAGCGCTGTAGCTGCGGGATTTAATGTCACAGAGGAAGAAAACGCCGGTCCGCTTTTCCCTTTGGCTGCAGCGGTGGAAGAATCGATGGTGAAAGAAACTGTAATCTGCTGCACCGGAACATTATGAGTTTCTTCCGCCTGTGCTTCTCCAGAATCAGATCCGCTATTTCCGGCTTCTGCCGCTCCTCTGTTTTGGGAAACCGTCTGCGCTTTTTGTGCAGGTACCGTACTCTCATGATTCTGCATCTGCCCAGAAGAAGCCTCTGCCTCATCGAAAGAAGAGGCTTCTGATAAGCCTCCCGGCATCAACTCGGATGGAATAGATCCCTGCTGCAGCTCTTCCGAAGAAACCTGCGACGATACCACCTCAGAAGAAACTTGTGATGCTGCTATTTTTTCATTAGAACAGCCTGAAAGAAGGAAAAGAATGCTTACAAAACAACCAGCGAAACCCCAAAAACGACTTTTCAAACTTTTACTCCTCTTTTCGGTTCTTCCAATGAACTAAATAAATCACGACTCCAACGATTGCAAGAATTCCAACCGCAAAAGTGACATAAGCCCACACTGGGATCTGAAAAGCAACAGAATTGTCCGTTCCCTGAGAAAGTTGGTTGGAACCATCCCCTGCTTTCAAATCGGTGGCTGCAGTCCCCAATTTTGCTGTTGTAAAAAGATATTCTCCGCCATATTCCGCAGTAAACATCACGCATTTATTATCAACGACCGCCTGCTGTAAGAACTGTGGGGCCTGACCATCGGTCAAACGATAAACATAAATGGTAGTTTCATTCTGCATAGATTCCGGCAAGCGATAAACCACCGTTGTTTTTGCCGGAAGCTTTCCAATGTCCGCAAAACGAATAATCAGATGGTTGCCCATACTATCCGGAAGCTTTGCCTTTGTCTCCCCATCCGAAAGGACCGTAATTCCAAGCCGCAGTCCCTTTGTGGGATCAAGTACATCCTGCCCTAAAAAGCTGACCGCATAATTGCCGGCATCGACTGAAAGGCGCAGATTCGGATACTTTTTCAGCTCTGAAAAAGCCTCAGAAGAAAGTTCCCCGTCTTTTTTTGCAATAGAAAGCAATGTCTGACCATTTTGTCCTGCTTCACGAACTTTCTGCGCAATCGGATCGGTTAAATTATCCTCGCCGTCTGCCTCTCCACTCTGGCCGTTAAGTGCTTTCCAAATCGTTCCAAGCGGCGTTTCTTCTGTAGTTTTCTCATTAGAAGCGGTTTCGGTTCCAGAGCCATTCTCATCGCTGCTGACATCTTGGTTCCCATTTTCCGAACCCTGTGAAGGGGTTCCTCCATTTTGCTCGGAAGAAGTAGGATTGAAAGAGACAGGAGAAGAAGATGATTCTGGATCTGGCGGCTGCTGGTTTTCATTTTTTGTAATCGCAAACAGTACTCCTGAATCGTTTCCATAATAAAGAGTCCCGTTATTGTCAGCCGCAACGATGCTCATGCAATAATTCTGCTGAGAAGCGGCCGGTTGATATAAAGTCGAAAATGTAAAAGAATTCCCCTTTAACCGTGCCAAATATAATGCACCGGGATTATTATTCTGTGTCAAATAAATACAGGTTTCATTGGAAACAGCATCCGGCGCCACCAACATTCCATAGCAGGCACCATCTTCCAGCGTTTGTGAAGCGGTCTCTGATAAATTATCCATATCAAATGCTTTTAGGTAACCGGCTTGTCCATATGTACCGCCTGCCACAAAGACGTTTCCGCCAACTACAACAGGGCTCACTTTTGCACCGGCAGGCAGTGATACGGAGCCTGCGATCTGGGGATTTTCCCCTGGCGTTACTTTATAAAGCACGCCGTCATCTGTAGCAGCCCAAAGAAATCCCTGCGCAGAAACCAGAGAAGTACGGACTTTTCCAAGCTGACAGGTAGACTGGTCGCCTCCCGTTTTCGCATCGGCGGAAACAAGGACTCCATCGTCACCGCAAAAATAGATGCGGTTATCAATCTTTACTGCACCGGCTCCATAATAGCTGCCGGTTCCGTAGGTCCATTTAGGTGAAATCGTTTCTGTTCCCTTGGTGGTGTCCGTATCTTCTGCTGAATATGCTGCAAAAGTGCCGCTATTTGAAGCATCGGTCAATCCCACATAAAACAGATCGTCTGCCTCATTATAGTAAATCGGAGACAGCCCCTGGTATTTTGGATTACCGGAACCATCTGTCATCAGTTCCGTAATAAAAAGAGGCTCCAAGGTAGAAGCATTTAAAACTTCAACCTGCCCATTCCCCAAAGGAACAAACAGTTTTCCATTGCCGTAAGTAGGATAAGAATAATAGCCCAGAGGAGAAGCCAGTCCCTGTGATTTCTCAATCACTCCCGTAGAAGCATTCAAAATCTGAACCTCATCGTCCCGTGCCACATAAATCTTATCGTTGACTAAAAGCGGAGAACCTGCATAGCCACCCCATGAATTCGGATTCTTGCACTGACTTTCCCAAAGCAGTTTTCCATCGACAGGAGTGTGGGCCAAAGTGGCAGCATTATTCTGTGCATTTCCGAGATGCTGCGGCCATTGGGAAGAAAGGACTATCGGTGTTTCCCCTG
The DNA here is from genome assembly GCA_002411615.1 of Ruminococcaceae bacterium UBA5397. Classification (GTDB taxonomy): domain Bacteria; phylum Bacillota; class Clostridia; order Oscillospirales; family Acutalibacteraceae; genus Caproicibacterium. Next base: position 14,788 of record DHOF01000114.1, on the reverse strand, counting down.
ATGAACCGGAACTGGAACTATTAGAAGAAGCCGACGAAGAGGAAATTTGTGAAGACTCCTCAGAAGAAGAGATCTGAGAGGAAGAAGAAGAGGAAGACGAAGAAGAAGACGAAGACGAAGAACTTTCCGGCTGATTTTGAGTAACGGTTACTTTACAGCTTGGATTGCTGATATTATAGGCATAGTTCCCCTTACTATCATACCATTGGGTGCTTTGTCTCTCTGCGCTGACAAAATAAGTACCGGCCTTATGAAAAGTAATGGAATCTTTTCCATCTGCTCCGGTATTAGCGGAAGAAAAAGTATAATCGCCGCTGGAAAGGGCCTGTCCATTCTGATCATAAAGAAGAAGACTCGCTCCATTAATAGCCGCCCCTGTACTCTGAGCCGACATATTCCCTTTCCCAAGCAAGGTAAGCGTCAGCGGCTGGTCAATCGTAGCTGCCGCTTCCGTCTCATTAAAATAAGCATAACTGCTCGGCTCAAAAGAAGAATACCAGCTGGCATAAAATACAATGGTATCCCCGTCTTTAATCGGGCAGGACGCGGCTGTATAGCCCGTTCCTTTGCTGTCGGAAGGACAGGCGTCCTGGTTAACTGCATACATCCAATAAACGTCCGTCGGCCAGTTATCCTTATCATTACAAAAATCATTCAAAAATCCGCCTGCAGTTACATTAATAAGGGCAGACATTGCATCCTTGTCCGCACCATACTCGTCTTTGCAGTATTGCGCAAGCACATGCAGCGGCGTATCATAACCGGGGTCCTGACTGATGTTAAGGCCGTAGTCGCTAAAAGATTCATAAGTTGCAGGCAACGTCACTTTAACCGGCTGCACTTCTGTGTTTCCATAGCCTTCTACTCGCAGCGTTACCGTAATTCCTGTTGTTTTAACTGGCTCCTGAGCTACCGCAGGCTGTACGACAAATACAAATAAAAAGGCAATCGCACAGAATAGGCTGGCAATCCGTTTTTTCATATTGATTCTCTTCCCCTTTGTTTGTTCTTAAAAAATAAAAAAGCAGCCCTTTACGGCCGCAAATAAAAGGATACAAAGCCCTCCGATCATTTCAGCTGGAAGGATCTTTTCTTTTTCTTTTATGCAACCAAATTTCCTCACCGAATCATTTGCTTTTTATTTTTAACCAAAAAGATATCCTGACTTTTGGGCCAAGCACCTACTAATCCGGTCTTCCCGCTTTTGGCAGTGACTGCTTTCGGATTTTCGTTGCCCTTTACAGTAGAGTGAGCTGTTGCGGATTTTAACCGCATTCCCTTTTTGGTCTGTTTGTATTTTATCTTATCAATTAGATTCTGTCAATCTTTCAACGAAAAAGCTTGTCTTCCATTTTGCGATTCTTTGAGCGGCGGCGAGCCGTCTCTTCTTCATCAATAGAAAGAGTTCCCTCCTGATCATCAATCCGCAAAACGCTTCCTTCCACTGCTCCTTTTGGCAGCTCTGCCGACTCCAATGCAAAAAAGCGCCCATCCTGATCTTCACAAATTGCCAGTGTTCCCTCAAAACGGTCAATGCTTACGATTTTCATAATGATATTGTCCTCTCTTTCCATTTGTTCTTTTGGTCTGAGATTGATGTTTAAACGATCCGTGGGACCTATTTCCATCGCTTTCCCGATTGTTTTCTGCTTTTTTCATTGCTTGCTCCCGCCGCATTTCAGGCGTTGGACGAACAAGAAATTGTGAGCCATCTCCAATTAAATCAGCACGTCCCGCTGCTTTCAGCGCCGCAATCACTTCTCGCTGCAAGTGCGGTTCAAAATACTGAAGCAGTGCTCTCTGCATTGCCTTTTCCCTCGGGTTTTTCGTCACATAGACCGGTTTCATTGTCCAAGGATTAAGCCCTGTATAATACATGCAGGTTGCAATCGTTCCCGGCGTCGGATAAAAATCCTGCACCTGTTCCGGGCGCAAATGTTGTTTTTTAAGGAACAATGCCAGTTCGACAGCATCTTTTAAAGTGCTGCCGGGATGCGAACTCATCATATACGGAACCAGATATTGCTCTTTTCCATATTCCCGGCACAATGCAAAATATTTCTTTTGAAAGCGCAGAAAAGACTCAATGTGAGGCTTTCCCATAGCATCCAGCACTTCGGGCACACAGTGTTCCGGCGCTACTTTGAGCTGTCCGCTGACATGGTATTTGACTAGCTCGCGAAAGAAGGAATCATCCGGATCTGCCATCAGATAATCAAATCGAATTCCGGAACGAATAAACACTTTTTTCACTTTCGGCAACGCACGCATTTTTTGAAGGATATCCAAATATTCACTATGATCGACCTGTAAAGCCGGACACGGTTTTGGTGCCAGACATTTTTTAGGGCCTGGACAAAGTCCGTTTTTCTCCTGTTTTAAGCACGAAGGATGGCGAAAGTTTGCAGTAGGCCCGCCGACATCATGAATGTAGCCTTTAAAATTTGGCAGGGTTGTCAGAAGCTTTGCTTCTTTCAAAATACTTTCTTCACTGCGGCAGGTCACATATCTGCCCTGATGAAATGCGAGAGAACAAAAATTGCAGGCACCAAAACAACCGCGGTTCTGCGTAATGGAAAACTCGACTTCCTGAATGGCCGGGACTCCGCCTTCCTTTTCGTACATCGGGTGATAAGTACGCATATAGGGAAGCTCATAGACCGCATCCAGCTCTTTTTGAGAAAGCGGTAATGCGGGAGGGTTCTGCACCAAAAGCATGCTGCCATGCTTTTGCAGGACTCTTCTCCCACGAAAAGCATCCTGTTCATCCTGCTGTTTTCGGCAGGAAACCGCATATTCTTTTTTGGACTTCTGTACCTGTTCAAAGCTGGGGCAGTCAACTGCCGGACCAGGTTCATACTCCTTCGTGGGAATCAGATAGCAGGTCCCCCGAACATCCCGAATCTCCGAAGCCTTCTGTCCATCTCGAAGTCTCTGCGCAACTTCTTTCACCGGGCGTTCTCCCATCCCGAAGATCAGGAGGTCCGCTCCGCTTTCCACAAGAATGCTGGGATGAATCGAATCATCCCAATAATCATAATGAGCAAATCTTCTCAGAGAAGCTTCCAGTCCACCAAGAATAATCGGTGCATCAGGATACGCTTTTCGGATACAATGGCTATAAACTGTAACCGCGCGGTCGGGCCTTTTTCCGGTTTGATTTCCCGGAGAATAAGCATCCGCACGCCGCGGACGTTTCGCTACCGTATAATGCGCCACCATACTATCCAGATTTCCGGCATTCACAAGAAAGCCCAGTTTTGGACGTCCAAAACGCTGAAAATCCCGCAGGTTATGCCAATCCGGCTGTGCAAGAATCGCCACCCGATAGCCGCAGCTTTCCAAAACTCTGGAAATAATTGCTGTTCCGAAAGTCGGGTGATCTACATAGGCGTCTCCGGTCACTAAAACGAAATCCGGAGCTTCCCATGAAAGTGCTTTCATCTCTTCATTTGTAACGGGTAAAAACGGCATAAAACACCTCTAAAAAACTAAAAATGCGAAAAAAGCATAGCCCTGCTTCTTTTATGAATTTTCTTTAGAGGAAGCTTCTTCCGGCTTTTGTTCCGGAGCATCCCCTTTTTGCATACTGCGTTCCAACCACTGCTGATAAGTAATCAGCACCTTGCGTGGTTTGGAGCCTTCATGCGGGCCGACAACCCCCATCTGTTCCATATTGTCAATCAAGCGTCCCGCTCTTGCATAGCCGAGCCGCAGACGCCTCTGTAAAAGACTGGTACTGGCTTGTCCTGCCTCTACAACACATTTGATTGCGTCTTCCATCATCGGATCCTGATCATTGTCTGACTGCGATGCAGAATCGCTGCCCTTTTCGGCAACAGCGTTCTTTTCGATCTCATCGGCAATCTTTTGATCATACTCACCTTCGCCGCTCTTTTTAATGTATTCTACAATACTCTCGATCTCGCTGTCACTGACAAAGGCTCCCTGCACTCGAATCGGCTTCTGCGTGCCAACGGGAGAAAACAGCATATCTCCGTTCCCCAAAAGCTTTTCTGCGCCGCCGATATCAATAATTGTACGGGAATCCACCTGACTCGAAACGGAGAGCGCAATTCTGCTCGGGATATTTGCTTTAATTAAACCGGTAACTACATCTACACTCGGGCGCTGTGTTGCAATCACCAGATGCATTCCGGCGGCACGCGCCATCTGTGCCAAGCGGCAGATACTGTCTTCCACTTCGTTTGGAGCAGCCATCATTAAATCCGCCAATTCCTCGATAAAGATGACAATTTGGGGCATGTGCTCCATCGGAAGGCCGTCTTCCGTCTGGTAATTACAGGACTTTGCTAGCGCATTATAGGCTTTCAAATCACGCACATTATATTCTGCAAAAATCTTATAGCGCTTGAGCATCTCCGTTACCGCCCAGCCTAAAGCGCCTGCCGCTTTACGGGGATCAGTAACAACTGGGACAAGCAACTGCGGAATTCCATTATAAATAGAAAGTTCCACCACTTTTGGATCGATCATTAAAAAGCGGACTTCTTCCGGCGTGGATTTATAAAGCAGACTGATAATAAAAGAATTGAGGCAAACTGATTTACCGGAGCCAGTGGTACCGGCAATCAGAAGATGCGGCATCTTTGCAAGATCCGTCACAGTAACTTCACCCGCAATATTCCTTCCAAGACAGACCGTTAAGAAGCTTTTAGCTGAAACAAAAGCGTTTGACTCCACCAGATCGCGCATGCGCACAATCGACTTCTGCTTATTCGGCACTTCAATGCCAACAGCAGCTTTCCCTGGAATCGGCGCTTCGATACGAACGCCCGAAGCTGCCAGATTCATCGCAATATCATCAGCGAGATTTGTAATTTTACTGATTTTAACTCCGGCTGCCGGCTGCAGCTCATAGCGGGTAACGCAAGGGCCTCTGCTGATATCCACAATTTTTGCCGAAACGCCGAAGCTTTTTAAAACAGAAATCAGCTTCTGCCCATTCTGCTGAAGTTCACTTGTCACATTCTGCTGATCAGGCTCTTTTGTTACATTCAGCATGGAAACTGGAGGCACATGGTACCCTTCTGAATCTTCTGCTTGATGAACAGAAATATCCATTGGTGCAGTGGTCCCATTGACTGCAGTCTCCAATGCCTTTTGTTCCTGGTCGAGTTTTCGTTTCCGCTTCAAAAAGTCCTGTGCCGCTTCTGCGCCGTCATCTGCATGAGCCGGCGTTTCCAGCATCATTTGCACTGGGATTCCCTCGGAATCTGTTTTTGAAACCGAAGCCTCAGACTTCTTATCTTGCCCAAAAATAGAAGGATTGATCGCTTCTTTAAGCCGCTCCAATTTATCATTTTTAGGTATCCCCGCAGGAATTTCCTCAGGAGTCTTAACAGTCTTGGAACGAACTGGGTGCTGCGGCATTCCATCATCCAGCGGCACATCAATATCGGTGCTGCGAATAATCTCTCCCTGCCGATTTTCCCGAACTGTATTGACCGCTTCCGCAGCCTTCTCCACCGGCTTTGTGAGAGTCCGAATGAATTTAATCAATGTGGTGCCGGTAAGCAGCATCAACCCAACAAAAATAGCCAACACAAAGAAAATACGCGCACCGGCATAATCAAGTGCTGCACAGACAGGGATTCCCAGAAGACCGCTGAATAAGCCTGCGCCCTGTCCATCAACTCCCATGCGGTAAAGCGCTGTCAGCTGACTGCCAAAGTCTTTTACAGTAGCAGCACCGCTGTGACTGCCAAAAGAATAGACTGCCGAACAAAACAGAGTGATAATAATGACCATCAGCCAAACTCTGCCGCTTAAACGGACATCTTCCCGATCCATGGAAGTTATGATTGCAATATAAAGGAGCAACGCAGGCCAAAGGATGGCGCAGCTCCCAAAGAGTCCGCCAAGTGCATTATGAATCCAGTTCCAGAAAAAGGCACCAGGTAAAATAATCATGCAGCCCAGCAGAACTGCAATCGAAAACAAGAGTACTGCAGCCGCTTGTTTATTTCGGCGGCGTCCCGGTTCTGAAGCTGGCACAGACCGTTTTGTCCTCCCTTTAGAAGCAGGTTTTCTGCTTCTCGGTGCAGAGGATCTTTTAGTGCCGGAAGTTGCCGACCTTTTTGTTGTTTTCTTCTGAGACACTTTTGAAGCTCCTTTTTTATGTAACGGATAACGAAAAGTATTTTAAAGAGGCATATGAGAGAAAAGATTGAATCCAGTCACATGCTCAATAATTCCAATAATAATGGTTAAGACGCCGAGGATCCCGGTATAAACGACAAAGATCGCTAATTTGTTGGAAGAAACAATCCACTTGAGCAATTTGATTGCGAGAAATCCGACAATCATTGCCGAAAGTAGTCCACAGATTACCACACCAAACCCAATTCCGCCGGTTCCCTGAGCAACTGCATCTTTTGTCTCCAAAATAACCGCTGCTAAAATAGCGGGAATGCCCATAACGAATGAGTAGTCCAAAGCAGATTGTTTGTTAATGCCGCGCATTAAGCCAACACTCAGCGTCGTCCCGGAGCGGGAAAGGCCTGGAAATACCGCTGCAAATACCTGCCCCACGCCAACAGAAAGTGCATCGACAGGATTATACTGTCTGCGTCCTCCGGGCATCGTTCTGCCGTCTCTCATCATCGGACGAACTTTTCGATTCATTTGTATTCCAAAATACAAAAGCGCACTGGTACCAAGGAAAGAAAATCCTTCCACTAAAATATCGCTGTCTTCGGAGAAGATATCCGCATAGTCTTTAATGGAATGACCGGTTCCAGGGACCGGCAGGAACAAGAGGAATAACGGTAAAAGACCAATGATCAGCATCATCAGCAAACGTCGGTCAGGGCTCATCTGTTTCCAGTGAAATTCTCTATGTACCAAGTCCTGTACCACTCTGACTAATTCCCTCAGAAGTCGAAGAATCAAATTTCGATAAACAAATATCACTGCAATCAATGTGCCTAAATGCAGCATAACATCAAAGAAAAGCCCCGGCATCGAAAGGCCCATCATATGTTGTGCCAGAGAGAGATGCCCGCTGCTGGAGACCGGCAAAAACTCTGTTGCACCTTGAACAATTCCTAAAATAATTGCCTGCAGAATACTCATAAGTTACCTCCACTTATGTAAGGCGTAAAAACGCCTCATTTTTTTTCTTTATTTCTTGGTCTAATGGTCTTTTTTCGTCTCTTGTCGATCATCCCATAAAGACAGTCCAACGCGTCCGATAAGTTTCCAAGAGAATCGATTAACCCCTCTCGTACCGCATCGGGACCGTCTAAAATGGTCCCTACATCCATAACCAGTTCTTCCGTATTCATTGAGAGTTCCGTAAAACGCTTTTCAGTAATCTTGCTGTTCTCCACCACAAAATGTGTAATTCTCTCCTGCATACGCTGAAAATATTCCAATGTCTGCGGTACTCCGAGCAATGTGCCGTTCATGCGAACCGGATGAATCGTCATGGTAGCGCTTGGCGCAATAAAGCTATGCTTTGCAGCGACTGCCAATGGAACCCCAATAGAATGTCCCCCGCCAAGTACCAAGCTCACCGTTGGCTTTTTCATTCCAGAAACCAGTTCAGCCAGTGCAAGCCCAGCCTCCACATCTCCGCCGACGGTATTGAGAATAATCAGCAGACCGTCTATATCCGGTGCTTCCTCGATTGCGACCAACTGCGGGATCACATGCTCGTATTTTGTGGTTTTATTTTGACTTCCTAAGATAAAATGTCCTTCAATCTGACCGATAATGGTCAGGCAATGGATTCGATGCCCCGGTTTTCCCGCCGTAACACTTCCGCTTTCGCTGATCTCATCCCGACGTTCTTCGTCCTCTTCTTTTTCTGGAGAATCCGTATCCATTAACGCATAAGGCCTTTTATTTTTCAAGACAGATTCGCCTCCCAGCTGATAGTCTGCCCTAAAAAAACCGACCCATTCAAAAAACAAATGATCTTATAGGAATCGCTTTATTATAACATTCCCTCCCGCTCTGTGCAAGAGAAGGAAAAGAGTTTCCTTTTTTCATTGTTTTCTCGGTGTTAATTGATTGACAACTGCATAAATTTATTAGATAATATGTTATTATAAATAAAGTAAAGGGGTCTATTCTGTCGAAACACCAGGAGGTGAATATTACAGAGAGAGGATTCCCTTGCAGAAAGGATCATCTTATTTTTGATGGCTGGATAACCAGCAAAAGTCAATTCAAAGCATGGTTTTCCGGTCTCTTCGGTGGCACTACACTAAAAGATCACTTAAAAAAATAAAAATTTTTGCAGCGCGAATATTCGTCCCCGCCCAAAGGGAAAACCATTTTAGATGCTTTTTTAAATTTTGCCGTTTTGCTCTCAACTTTTTAGCCTGGATTCAAAAATAGAAATCCTTCTAAATGGGCAAACTGACAGATAGTGTTCCTCCAAAAAAGCATTCTGTGTTTTCTATATTTGCGGCAAAAGACGCTAAGAATTAGAGCGATGAATTTTTAAAAATCCATGAAGCTCAGGATCGGAACACACTCCAAAAAATGATACTATTCAGCGCTCTTTTAATAAATTAAAAAGGAGAACAAAACTATTCCAATTTTGCTCCCGCCATCTTTTGGGATCGAAACTTAAAAAAGGTGTTCCTAATTAGAATTGGAAGAAAATATTGACCGGAGATTTCCTTTAAACACTGTCCAAAAAGTACAGAATCATACAATGAAATTCTTCGGGAAAACACAAAAATGTTTAGCAACGATTGTTGCAAGGAGGAAATAAAGCTCATGCCGAAACGTGAAAATGTATCAATGTCGGTGATTCGGCGCCTACCGCGTTACTACCGTTTTCTGCGCCAACTGCAAAAAGAGGGTGCTACCCGGATTTCTTCGACGGAATTATCAAAGCGTCTGGGACTCACCGCCAGTCAGATTCGTCAGGATCTGAACTGCTTCGGTGGATTTGGCCAGCAAGGTTATGGATATATGGTAGATCAGCTCTGCTCTGAAATCCGCCAGATTCTAGGTCTTGACCACTGCTATAAAGCGGTTCTCTTCGGTGCCGGGAATCTTGGCAGGGCCATCGCCAGCCATATGTCTTTTGAAGCAATGGGATTTCAGCTGGTTGGGATTTTTGACAATGATCCCCTGAAGGTTGGAAAAATCGCCGACGGTCTTCCAATCCGTATGACAGAAACTTTTGAAAGCTTTTATCAGGAAGAACATCCTGATGTAGCCGTCCTCTGTATCCCCCGTGGTTGTGCCCAGAAAAATGTAGACTATCTTTACAAAGTTGGAATCCACAATTTTTGGAACTTCAGCCATTACGATATTGCAATGCGCTATCCGGATGTTGTGGTGGAAAATGTTCATTTAAATGATAGCCTGATGACTCTCTGCTATCGAATGTCCAACTAAGCCTGTCCGATTTTTCATTAAAAAGGAGGAATCTCTATGTATTGGATTATTATTGGCGTTATCATTCTGATCCTGATTTTTTGGTTCGCAGGAACATACAACCGTCTCGTAAAATTAAATGTCCGAGTAGACAATGGCTGGAGCCAGGTCGATGTTCAACTAAAAAAGCGATTTGATCTGATCCCCAACCTGGTAGAAACCGTAAAAGGCTATGCCACTCACGAAAAAGGGACTTTGGAAGAAGTCGTAAAATGGCGTGCCGCTGCCGGCAGCGCCAAAAATCCACAGGAACTGATGGATGCAAACAATCAACTTTCCCATGCAATCGTTAATCTGTTTGCTACCGCAGAACAATATCCGGATCTCAAAGCAAACCAGAATTTTCTTTCCCTTCAAAAACAGCTCGAAGATATTGAAAGCAAGATTGCAATTTCACGCCAGTTCTATAATGATACGGTCATGCGCTATAACGAATTCACCATACAATTCCCCAGCAATTTGATTGCTTCTATTTTCCATTTCCATTCCCGTCCGTATTATGAAGTTTCAGATGAAGAGCGTGAAACACCGCAGGTGAAATTTTAACATGAAAATGAAAAGAAAATTTTCAAAAATTTCTCTTCTCAGCCTTTTACTCTTTAGTCTCATTTGTTCTTTGTTTTGGGGCAGCACGATTTCCGCCTCTGCAAGCAGCGGCAGCCAAACCGTTACGCAGATGACGATTGATGCGCAGGCACAATCAAATGGAGATCTTCTTGTTACAGAAACGTGGGCGCTCAATGTAACAGAGCGCAGCAAAGCGTACTCCAATTTTTACCGGACATTTGATATGACCGGCAGCAATGGCATCTCTGCTGATTCAATCACGCTAAATAGTGTAGTTGATGAGGACAGCGGGATTAAATACCAGAACATCGGTGACATTAACCCTGACAATGTAACAGGGCCGCAAAACTCCTGTTATCTGCACAAATCCGGTGATCAGATTGAAATTGGTTGGTTCGCCCCAAAATTTACTTCTGGCAACCGCACTTTCACATTTTCCTACACGATTCACAATGTAATGAACGTTTATCAGGATGTCGGAGAAATTTTTGACACATTTGTACCGGATAAATTTTCGTTTCCAATTACGAAACTGACCGGAACCATTCGACTGCCTCAGGCAGTCTCTGATCCGAACACTCAGATCCGCGCATGGCTTCACAGTACTGCCTCCGGTTCTTGGAAGGTCCTTCCGGACGGTACTGGAATCACATTTTCTCTGGAAAATATTCCGAAAGAAACACAGGTCGCCGTACGAATGCTTGCTCCTGCAACCCTGTTTTCAGGATCGCCAAAACAAATAAACGAGGCGAAAGAATCTGAAATTGCTGCAGAGGAACAAGCGGTAGTTGACAAAGCAATCGCGCACCAAGAAACACAAAAACGGCTCGGATATATTGATGCGATTGGCGGCGCTTTGTTTTTAGTACTGGCAATCTTTTTGACGATTTATGTTCGTAAAAAATACTTTACGCCTTATCAACTCAATTCTCCTGAATATTATCGGGAAATTTCAAAAGAAGCTTCTCCAGGCGGGATTGCCAAGCTGTTCTACTATTATGACGGCGGTGCAGATCTGACGCAAGAGCAAAAAGGCAGAGTCTACAGTGCTACTCTCCTGAGCCTTGCGCGCAAAGGTTATGTTAACCTCACTCCGGATCAAAAGGAGAAGGAATTCCGCATTTCAATGACAGACAATCATGCTCACGAAAACCCAACTGAAAGCGAATCCATTTTTCAGAAATTATTCAGCAATGTGGCAGAGCATTATAATGGTTCTTTTTCCATGAATGAATTTAAGCAATATGCTAAAAAGCAGTATGTCTCTGTTGACTCTTTAATCTCCAGATTTTGGGTGATGGCAGAGCGTGAGCATACCGGAGCTGATTGGTATGAAAAACGTCCAAGGGCGGTTAAAGTTTTCATAGCGATCGCCTCTATAGTGGCTATTTTGGGCGTCGTTCTCTTTGGGGTCCTTTTGGGAATCGATTTGACGATGGTCTATCTGCCGCTGGGCATGCTGATTGGCGGAATCATTCTCACGATCGGTTGCTCCGCTAAAAAGCCGAGACTTACCAAAGCAGGCCAAACGGAATGGGATCAATGGCATGGACTTAAAAAATACATGCTTGATTTCTCCAATCTGAAGGAATATGAAGTCCCGCAGTTGGCGCTTTGGGAAGAATATCTTGTTTATGCTACTATGATGGGAATTTCCAAGAGAGTGGCAAAACAACTTAAAATGGTTTATCCTCAGCTCAATACTGCTGATTATCAAAGTGGAAATTGGATGTACGCCTATTTCTGGTACGGAAATTTCTATCATCACAACTACGATTTTGGAGAACAGTTCTCCAGTTCGATGAATCAAATCACACAGGCTGCAACACGTCTCGCACACCCCTCTATTAGTTCTTCTACCGGCTCTGGTTTTGGCGGCGGAAGTTCCTTTGGCGGCTTTGGCGGCGGCGGCTTTGGCGGCGGTGGCGGCGGCTGCCGATAATCATTCTTCCGTAAAAACAACAACGGGCAGAAATTCTAAACTTGCTTTCAAAAGCTTTTAGAGTTTCTGCCCGTTTCATATTCTTTTGATAAAATGATTAAAAACTTCTTTGGTTTAAAAAAGCCACCTGAAAGGCTAAAATCTTTCAGGTGGCTTTTTATTTTATTTTTGAGCAGCCATATGATGTTCTTTTGCTGCTTTAATCAAACCTTGGAATAATGGATGCGGACGATTTGGACGAGATTTAAACTCAGGGTGGAACTGAGCTCCAATATAATAAGGATGCTGATCTCTAGGCAGCTCCATCATTTCTACGATATGATTGTCAGGGCTTCTTCCACAAAGAATCATGCCATGCTTCTCCATATCTTCACGATAGTCATTATTGACTTCATAACGATGACGATGACGTTCAGAAATTAAAGACTGTCCGTCATAGAGCTCGCTCGCCATGGTACCGGGCAAAAGCTTGCAGGGATATTTTCCGAGGCGCATGGTTCCGCCAAGCTGAACAACATCCTTCTGCTCCGGCATCAGGTCAATGACATGGTTGGTGCTCTGAGGATCAAATTCCGCAGAATTGGCATCAGAAAGTCCCATGACATGGCGTGCATATTCAATAATTGCCAGCTGCATTCCAAGGCAGATTCCGAGGAATGGCACTTTATTCTCACGCGCATATTGAATTGCAATAATCATGCCCTCAATTCCGCGCTGTCCGAAGCCACCAGGAATTAAAAGCCCATCCATGCCCTTTAATACCTGTGTGACATTCTCCTCTGTAATGGTCTCAGAATCGATCCAATTAATATTGACCTTTACTTTATTTCCGAAGCCACCGTGTGCCAACGATTCGGCCACACTCAAATAGGCATCATGCAGTCCTACATATTTGCCTACCAGTGCAATATTCACACTCTCTTTAAGAGATGTCACCGTATCCACCATGGAGATCCAATCGGCAAGTTCCGGCCCATGAGTATCTAAGCTAAAGCGTTTGCAGACAATATCGTCCAGCTTTTCTTCATGGAGCGCCAGCGGCACCTGATAGAGACTGGGAAGATCCAAGTTCTCGATTACGCATTCTTTCTGAACATTACAGAACAGAGCGATCTTATCTTTGACTTCCTGCTCAATTTTCCGGTCAGAACGCAGAACAATAATATCCGGCTGAATTCCGATTGACAGAAGCTCTTTTACACTGTGCTGAGTCGGTTTGGATTTATGCTCGTCCGAGCAGGCAAGATATGGCACCAGCGTGACATGAATAAACAGACAGTTCTGACGGCCTACTTCCGTCGCAAATTGACGAATAGCCTCCAAAAAAGGCTGACTTTCAATATCGCCGACCGTACCGCCGACTTCTATAATGGCAACATCCACATTTTCTTTGCCGGCTGCAATTCTCGCCTTGATTTCATTGGTAATATGCGGGATCACCTGAACCGTGCCGCCGCCGTAATCACCATTGCGCTCATTCTGGATTACATTCCAATAAACTCGCCCGGAAGTAACATTGCTGTTCTGGCTAAGATTTTCATCGATAAAACGTTCATAATGTCCCAAATCCAAGTCGGTTTCAGCGCCGTCATCCGTTACAAAGACTTCTCCATGCTGAAAAGGATTCATCGTCCCGGGGTCCACATTGAGATAAGGATCAAATTTCTGCATCGTAACCCGCAGACCTCGTGCCTTTAACAGGCGCCCTAAAGACGCCGCCGTGATGCCTTTTCCCAACCCGGACACCACACCGCCAGTGACAAAAATGAATTTTGCAGCCATGATTTCCCTCCATCTGAATCCATTGGTTTTTTTAAACAATTAAAGTTATTATATCTCTCCACCAATGGGCTTGTCAATGTAAAGAAGTAATTTTTCGACAAAAACATCATTTCCTAATTATCGAAAGTTTATCCCTCATATGGTTCTACTGTGGCTTTTTGAATCACAACATCTGTCTTCGGCTTATTAGTAGCACTATCTACTTCTACCTGCGCAATCGCATCTACAACATCCATTCCCTCAAATACCTGTCCAAAAACAGTATGCCCGCGCTTTGGAGTAAAAGCATTATACGCACCATCTAATAACGGATTTCCGCCCTGTTTCTCATAAAGCTTTTTATAGGTATCGGTTAAAGAATCCGTATTTAAAATGGTATACTTCTGAGTTGCTGCAATCTGCGGCCATTGGGATTTATCATATGTTTTTAATTGGCTGTAAAGGCTTTCATATTGGCTCCACACACTGGAACTAACTGGGCCTGCCTGATTAATGAAGAATTGGCTTCCGTTTGTATTGGCCCCACTATTGGCCATCGCAAGACTGCCGCGCAAGTTAACAAGGTTTGCACTGAACTCATCTTCAAAAGTTCCGCCCCAGAGACTTTCCCCTCCGGTACCGTTTCCTTTTGGATCTCCTCCCTGAATCATAAAGTCTTTAACGACACGGTGAAAGGTAAGTCCGTTATAATATTCTTTTTGGATCAGTCCTATAAAA
>DHOF01000114.1:0-244 GCA_002411615.1 Ruminococcaceae bacterium UBA5397 | reverse complement strand
TCCTCCCTGAATCATAAAGTCTTTGACGACACGATGAAAGGTCAATCCGTTATAATATCCTTTTTGAATCAGTCCTACAAAATTCTCAACCGTCTTTGGAGCTTCCTTGGGAAACAGCCGAATTTTGATAGTTCCATAATTCGTTTGCAGAACCGCAATCTGCTCCCCTTTTTGAGGAAGCTGCAATTGATCGCCAAGCTGCAGACTACTGGTTGAAGAATTCTGGCTTGCCGTTGACTGCGTC